>NZ_JBDPMC010000194.1:0-1723 GCF_039871625.1 Micromonospora sp. B11E3
GTGGTTTCGGCCTGTCGGGTAGCTCCGGCGCATTGCTGCGCCGGAGCCCCCTCAGAACCGGACGGGCGGGCTTTCCCCGCATCCGGCTCAAGCAAGCCCTGAAGGGCCGTCGGCAGGTGCAGGTGTGGGTGCTGGACTGCTGGGTGCGGCGGTGTGCCGCGGTCGGCAGTGTGCGTGCAGGAGACGGGGTTGAAGCTCATCCGGCGTGCCTTGCCCGTGTTGGACGACGATGTGCTGCTTGACGGTCGCCCGGTGGACGACACGAGCCCATTGCTCCCATTCCTGGGGGCTTTGCGGTTCGTGTTCGGCGTGCAGGAGGTAGTCCCGGCAGAGCGGACAGCGGCCGCCCTGTGCCCTGAGCAGGCGTAGGGCGGAGCGGTCCATCGGCGGGGGTGGCCCCCGGCGTCGCCGTGTGGCCCAGTATTCGGTGAGGGCCGGGTCGTCGGGAGACGATGTGCCCGCCACCAGTTGGTGCCGGATGATCTTCGTCCAGGCGAACTTGCGGAGGTAGGCGCCGCTATCGCGGTCGCCGAACACCCACTTGGCCTGCCTGGCGGGGTTGAACTGGCCGAAGTGGCGGTTGACGATCCACCGTTTCGGTTTGTTCGGGTGGCTGTGCTTGGCCCACTTGTAGGTGAGCTTCCACATGTAGTTGTCCAGCGCGTTGAAGACCTGGCTGGACACCACCGTCCGGTAGTAGGCCGACCATCCCCGCGCGATCGGGTTGATCTTGCGGATGACGGCCTGCGCGTTGGCTCCTCGCAGGGCGAGCATTTCCGCGCGTAGCCGTTGCCGGATCCGTCTCACGGCCGCCTTGCTCGGCTTGATCAGTAGCTTGCCGTCGTAGCGGCGGACGTTGAACCCGAGGAAGTCGAAGCCGTGTTCCTCGACGTGGACGATGCGTGTCTTGTCCTCGTTGAAGGCCAGACCCCTGGGCGTCAGCCAGGCGGCGAGCCGCGTCTTGACCTGCTCGGCCTGGTCACGGGAGTGACACAGGACGACGAGGTCGTCGGCGTATTTGATCAATGCCGGGGAGTCCTTCGCCAGCACGGTTTCTGTGCCGAGTTTGCGGTATCGGACCCCGGCGGCCTGCTCCATCCCGTGCAGCGCCACGTTCAGCAGCAACGGACTGACGACGCCCCCTTGCGGGGTGCCCTCGTCCGTTGGGGCGTACCGGCCCTGGTCGACCACGCCGGCCTTCAGCCAGTCCCGGATCATGCCCCGGGCGGGGAACGATCCGATCATGGCGAGCAGGTGCTGGTGATCGATTCGGTCGAACGCCGCTGCCAGGTCCGCGTCCAGCACCCACTGCCGGTGCGGGTTGCGCCCGTTGACCGTCAGGTAGATCGCCGCGATCGCGTCCTGGCAGCCACGGCCGGGCCGGAAACCGTAGGTCCTCGGCTCGAACTGTGCCTCCCACTCTGGTTCCAGCGCGTTGACGACCCGCGCCTGCAGGGCGCGGTCGACGATCACCGGAATGCCCAGTGGGCGCTGCTTCCCGTTGGCCTTCGGGATGAACACTCGTTTGACCGGCCAGGCCCGCCAAGCCGTCGACTCCCGCTCAATCCACAGCGCAAGCGATGTCTTGTCGGTGTCGGTCAGGGCCACCTGACCGTCGATCCCGGCCGTCATCCGACCAGCGTTGACCTCCGTCACCCGCCGCACGCTGACCAGCGTGTTACTGCGGGAACGGAGCATCAATTTCTGCAAGTTACGGACCTTA
>NZ_JBDPMC010000195.1:0-1702 GCF_039871625.1 Micromonospora sp. B11E3
GACCCTGTTGCTGAATTCGTGACATGCCGTTGTGGATCCAGTGTGTTGGCTGGTCTGTCCTGAATGATCGTGTTGCTGGTCGGCTTTTCCCCTCTCCCGGCCGCAGGATGGTTTCGCCGATGTCGATGCGGCCGCGCCCGTTGGCGCAAGTTCCGGAGCAGACGATGCTGGTGGCCAGGGCGGCGTTTCCCAAGGGCAGTCTGGCGATGAGTGTGCGTGACCAGTTGGGTGAGGTGTTCGCTGATGAGCGGTTCGCGGCCGCTTTCGGGGTCCGGGGTGCGCCGGCGACCTCGCCGGGAGTCCTGGCTCTAGTGACGGCGTTGCAGTACGCCGAAGGGTTGACTGACCGGCAGGCGGCGCAGATGGTGGTCCGGGCCATCGACTGGAAGTACTGCCTGGGGCTGGAGCTGACCGATACCGGGTTCGACTACAGCGTGTTGAGCAAGTTCCGGGCCCGCCTCGTCGAGCACGGTCTGGAACGCGCCGCGTTCGACCTGCTCCTTCAGGTGTTGAAGGACAAGGGCCTGATCGGCGCCGGTGGCAAGGCCCGCACCGATTCCACCCACGTGATCTCAGCGGTGCGTGACCTCAACCGCCTCGAGCTGGCCGGGGAGACGGTCCGCGCCGCGGTGGAGGTCCTGGCCGTGGCCGCTGCGGGGTGGCTGGCCACGGTGATCGACATCGGCGAGTGGAACCAGCGATACGGCGCCCGCGTCGACTCCTGGCGGCTGCCGACCTCGCGGACCAAACGAGACCGGCTGGCGCAGGTTTACGGCGCCGACGCGGTGCGGCTGCTGGAGGCGGTCTGGTCGCCATCGGCCCCGGCGTGGCTGGTCGAGCTACCCGCGATCGAGACGCTACGCCGGATGCTGGTCCAGAACTACCACATCAGCGCCGACACCCACGGACGGCAGGTGATCAAGATGCGGCAGGCCGACGACGACGGTCTGCCGCCGGCCAGACACCGGATCACCTCCCCCTATGACCTCGACACCCGATGGGCAGCCAAAGGCGAGGACCTGTTCTGGAACGGCTACAAGGTCCACCTCACCGAGACCTGCCACGCCGATAATGACCCGCCCGGCGCCGGCACCCCGGCTCCACCGAACCTGATCATCAACGTGGCGACCACCGCCTCGACCGTGCCCGATGTGAAAGCGACCACCCCCATCCATGCCGCCCTGGCCGCCTCGGGCCTGCTACCGGCCCGGCATTACCTCGACGCCGGCTACCCTTGCGCCGAGACGATCAACACCGCGGCCGACACGTACGGCGTCACGATGGTCACCCCCGCCTCCCGTGACACGTCCGCGCAGGCCAGGGCCGGTACCGGATTCGCCAAGGACGCCTTCACCATCGACTGGGCCACCCGGCAGGTCACCTGCCCGCAAGGCAACACCAGCGGCAACTGGAACCCCGTCAGCCAGCACGGCACCGACGCAATCGTGATCACATTCCCCACCGGCGCCTGCCACCCCTGCCCAGCCCGAACCCAGTGCACCGCCTCCAAACGCGGCCGGCGTCACCTGACCCTGCGCCCCCAAGAGCTGCACGAAGCCCTGGCCCGCAACCGCGCCGACCAAGCCCGCAAGACCTGGCAGGACGACTACGCCCTGCGCGCCGGCGTGGAAGGCACCATCGGCCAAGCCATCGCGATCACCGGCATCCGCCACGCCCGCTACCGCGGCCTACCGAAAACCCG
>NZ_JBDPMC010000196.1:0-1692 GCF_039871625.1 Micromonospora sp. B11E3
CTCAGCCTTGATCCACCGACGCGGTTGGCGGCGGTCACCGGTTGATCATTTCGATGTCGGGGTGAGTCGGCGGGTGTGTGGGAGCCGCCGATCGTTGGTCGGCTTGCTCCAGTCGTGTTTGTGCGGTGAATGGGGATTGTGGCCTGTGGTCGGGCCGCCCGGTTCTGCTGGTAGGTGTGGTCAGCCGGGTGCGGTCTGGACGGCGGTGAACAGGTTGTCGAACGCTGCTTGCCAGGGCCAGTGGTCGGGTAGGTGCATGTGGATGGTGCGGGCCCGGTGCGCGAGGCGGGCCGCGACGTTGATGATCCGGGTGCGGATCGTGGCGGGCCGGGCGGTGCGGTAGGCGCCTGCGGCCAGGTGCCCGGCGGTGCGGGTGAGGTTGTGGGCGATGGCGGCGCAGGTCAGCCAGGCGTCGTTGGCGCTGAATCGGCCGGAGGGCAGGTGCGCTAGGGGCCCGGCGATCAGGTCGGCGTTGACCTGTTCGATGATCGCGTGGCCGCGGTGCTGGGCTTCGGCCTGTATGAGCGTGAACGGGCTGTCGGTGAACACGGCGTGATACCGGTAGGTCGGTAGCAGTTCGTCTTGGCCGGGGATCTGTTGCGGGTCGTCGCGGCGGATGCGGCGCACGATCAGCCGGGCGGTCACCTGGTGCCGGGTGCCGGCGAACGCGGTGTACGTGGTCTCGGCGATCTGCGCATCGGAGATCCACCGCCCGGTGTCTTCGTCCCAGACGGCCTGCGGGTACTTGATGTTGACCCATTGGTCGTCGGTGATGCTGTCGCATGCGGCGCGGATCTTCGCGTCGATGCGGCAGGTGACCGAGAACCTGACGTTGCGGCGCCGGCACGTAGTGATCATGGTCTTGGCGTAGAACGCCGAGTCCGCCCGCACCACGATCTCTGCGGCCGCGCCGCACGATCGGGCGGTGGTGATCGCTTCGGCGATCATGCTCGCCGCGCCGCGGGCCGAGCCTGCGTTACCCGAACGTAGCCTGGTCGCGGCGATCACCGGCGCCGACAGCGGTGTGGACAGCGTGGCGAGCAGGGGGTTGTAGCCGCGTAGGTAGACGTTGTAGCCGCCGACCTTGGTGTGGCCGAACCCGATGCCCTGCTTCTGCTTGCCGTAGACACGGCGCAGCATCGAGTCGATATCCACAAAGGTCAGCACGTCGGCGCCGGCAAGGATCGGGGCCCGGCCGGCCAGGCCGATCAGGGTGTCACGGGCGGCGGCCTGCAGCTGCCGTACGTGTCCGTGGGTGAACGTGCGCAGGAACGACCCGAGCGTCGACGGCGCGAACACACTCGTGAACAGCGAGGGCATGCCACCGTGCCGGGCGATGTCGAGGTCGTCGATGCTGTCCGCGCCCGCGAGCATCCCGGCCACGATCGTGGCGACCTTCCCGGCAGGGTTGGCGCCCTTGTCCGTCGGTAGCCGCACCCGGTCGGTGACCGCGTCATGCAGACCGGCCTGCTGGGCCAGGCGCATCACCGGAGCGAGGCCGGCACACGACACCAGATTCGGATCATCGAACGAGGCGCGCACCACCGGCGCGTCATGGCGTAATCTCACCTGCGAGGTGCCCTCTCGAGCGAAACGATAGAAGCGTCAGAACTCCTATCCTTCCAGCTCAGAGGGCACTTTCTGTCTCCGGGGTCCCACCGACCCGACATTCATCGGTGGATCGAGGCTCAG
>NZ_JBDPMC010000197.1:0-1627 GCF_039871625.1 Micromonospora sp. B11E3
GACGGGTACCAGCGGTCGGCCGCCCACAGCGTCGATCCGTACCAGGCGGTCTTGTATTCCAACTGCCGCAGGAACTCGCCGAACCCGGCGTCGGACACGGCGCGGGCCAGGCGACGGTTGCGGAGCATCCCGGCGACGTTGAGCGTTTCGACGGCGATGGCGCGCTTGGTTCTCGCGAGCCTTGTCGTGAGCTGGTGCAGGAAGTCAGCCCGCCGGTGCGCCACGGACAGCTGCACGGCGGCGACCGCGCGGATGGCCTTGGCCCGGTTGTTCGACCCGCGTTGGCGGCGGGCCACCGTCTTGTTCGCCCGTCGCAGCTTGCGCGCGGCTGCTGTCAACGCGCGAGGCGCGTGGACTTCCTCCACGGCGCCGGTGTCGTCGGCGATCACCGCGAAGGTCTTGAGTCCGAGATCGATGCCGCAGGTCGGTGCGTCTGCCCGCACCGCTCGTCGGGTGTTGACGTCGGTGCGGTCGATGTCGGTCTGGAAGGACACCCACCAGCGGCCGGCCTGCTCGCGTACCGTCGCGCCGATGATCCGGGCGCGTCCGTCGCCGAGCCGGTCGGTCAGCCACGACATGTCCTCGCGGGTGGAAACGACGCCGATACCGGGCAGGGCGACGGTGCGCGCGCTGACGGGTCGGGCCCGGTCGGCGTCGTAGCGGAACCGTGATCCGTGCTTGCGTTTACGCCAGGTCGGGAAGCCGATTCGGCGTCCACGGCGGGCGCCGGCGCGGGAGTCGGCCCAGTTCTTCAGCCCCGCTGCCCGGACCCGGCACGCCTCCTTCGGCACCCGCGACGACAAACCGGCCTCGGCGAACCACGGGAACATGGTGGGGTGGGCGGCTCGCCACGCCTTCTCCATCGCGGGCGCCGACCATGGCACGGGTGTCAGCAGCTCATCCGGCACACCGTAGGAGCGTTCGGCCTCCCGCTGGTCGAACGCCGCCTTGACCAGCGCGAGGCAGAAGTTCTCCACCACCCGCGACAGACCGGCGTGCTGGCCGAGCCGGACGCGCTGAGCCACGGTGGGGTTCAACTCCACCCGGAATCCCTGCTTGACGCGGCTCACGCGGTTGCCTCCACGGCCGCCATCGCGGCCTTCGCCTTACGGCTGGCTGACCGCCGGCCGTACCGGCGAGCGCAGAACGAGGTGAGTACCTCGGTCATGTCCCGCACCAGATCGTCGGCCACCTCGGCGTCGTCGGTGACCACGATGCTGCGGCCGGTCGCCGCGAGAGCGCAGGACAGATGCTCGACGCCGAAGGCGGCCAGCCGGTCCCGATGCTCGACCACGATGGTGGTGACCCGCGGGTCACGTAGCAGCTTCGCCAACTTCGGCCGGTTGCCGTTGAGCCCGGATCCCACCTCGGTGACGACCTCGGCCACCGTCAACCCTCGGGCGGTGGCGGCGGTGACGACCCGCCCGACCTGCCGCTCCAGGTCAACTTTCTGGTCGGCCGAGGAAACCCGGCAGTACGCGACCACACGCCCGACCGGGTCCGCGGCCGGTTCGAGGACGAGGTATCGGCCGGTGTCGGTCTTCACCACTGGCACGGGCATCCGCCCGTTCTTCGCCCATGACCACGCAGTCTGGTAGTGCACACCGTTCCGACGCGCCCACTCGGA
>NZ_JBDPMC010000198.1:0-1622 GCF_039871625.1 Micromonospora sp. B11E3
TCGGCTCTGGCGCAGAAACGGTGGTGAGTACCGTCCTGAGTAGCCGGTGTCGTGGGTAATCATGACTTCGGTGTGACGTGATCAAGTCGGTATTCCCCGGGCTGTCTTCGCTGGTCATCGAGCAGGTGATCGATCAAGGAGCGGTCGTGCAGGTCGTGGCCCGAACGGCGGGAACGCCGGAGGCATGCCCGCAGTGCGGGCAGCTCAGCGACCGCGTCCACGCCTATCACCAGCGGCAGCTGGCTGATCTCCCGGTCGGCGGGCGGGCAGTGATCGTGCATGCACGGGTTCGCCGGCTGGTCTGCGCGACGGGATCCTGCTCGCAGCGGACGTTCCGCGAGCAGGTGCCCGTGCTGGCGCAGCGGTGGGCGCGGCGGACCCGGCAGCTGACTGCCCTGGTCGCCGATCTTGCGGTGATCACCGCTAGCCGTGCCGGTGCGGCGGTGTTGTCGAGGCTGGGCGTGCGGATCTCGCGCAGCACGGTGCTGCGGGTGCTGATGGCGACCCCGATACCGGACACCCCGGCGCCCGCGGTGCTCAGCGTGGACGACTTCGCGCTGCGCCGCGGCCGCCGGTATGCCACCTTGCTGCTGGACGCGGTCACCCACGCCCGTGTTGACGTCCTGCCCGATCGCAAGGCCGAGACCCTGGCCGCGTGGCTGCGTGAGCATCCCGAGGTGAAGGTGGTCTGCCGTGACGGATCCGCCACCTACGCCGAGGCGATCCGCGACGGCGCACCCCACGCAGTGCAGGTCAGCGACCGGTGGCACCTGTGGAACAACCTGGCCAAAGCCGTGGAGAAGACCGTGGTCGCGCACTCGGGCTGCTGGCAGCCTGGCCCACCGCGACCGGACCGGCCACTGGACGAACGCACCCGACAACGGCACGCCGCCGTGCACGCGCTGCTCGACGAGGGCGTTGGCCTGCTGGAGTGCGCCCGCCGGCTCGGCTGGGCACTGAACACCGTCAAACGCTATGCCCGCGCCGCTACCGCCGAGGACCTGCAGCGCCCGCCACGCTACCGCGAAACACTGGTCGACCCGTTCCGCGACCACCTGCGCCGCCGCCGGGCCGAAGAACCCAGCGTGGCAACGACCCGGCTGCTGGCCGAGATCCGCGACCAGGGCTACACCGGCAGCGCCAACCTGCTCGTGCGGTACCTCAACCAGGGCCGCGCCGACGCCGAACGCACCCCACCACCACCGCGACGCCTGGTCGGCTGGCTCATGAGCCGCCCCGAGAAACTTCCCGCTCATCACCGCAGTCACCTCGACGACCTGCTCGCCGCCTGCCCGCACCTGAACGTCCTGGCATGCCGCGTCCGCGAGTTCGCCGGCCTGCTCACCGCCCGCCGCGGCCACGACCTCGACGCCTGGCTGACCACCGTCGACACCGACGACCTACCCGCGCTGCACAGCTTCGTCCACGGCCTGCGAATGGACCTGCCCGCCGTCGTCGCCGGACTGACCCTGCCCCACAGCAACGGCCCGATCGAAGGCGCCAACACCAAGATCAAGTTCCTGAAGCGGCAGATGTACGGCCGAGCCGGCTTCGCGCTCCTACGACAACGAATCCTGCTCGCATAGACCAGTCACCCCGACCACCGTTTCTGTGCCAGAGCC
>NZ_JBDPMC010000199.1:0-1586 GCF_039871625.1 Micromonospora sp. B11E3
CGATCATGGGAAAAGTTCCTTGGCTGCTCTATGAGCGGGCCCGTTCCGGGCTGAAAATGAGTGCGGTCGCTCGCTGACGCCGTGTGCGCTTGGTCTTCGAGGCCGTGGAAAAGTCGGGTGTGGGGAGCTGCGACATGGGCCCTTCATTGTTGCTTCGAGCACGCGGATCAGCTTCGCTTTCGTCTCCAGCAGCTCCCGCGGGCGGCCGCCCTGTGACCGTCGATGGGAAGGACTGGGGTGCTGGAGTCGACTCAGGACAACGAGGAGATCATCGAGCGGATCGCGGCGCTCGACATCGGTAAGGCCGAGCTGGTGTGTTGCGTGCGGGTCCCGGGCCAAGGGCCTGGAGGCCGGCGGCGGCAGGAGGTGTCGACCTACTCCACGATGACCCGGTCGTTGCTGACGATGGTGGACCGGCTCCGGGAACTGGGCGTCACCCGGGTGGTGATGGAGTCGACCTCGGATTACTGGAAGCCCGTGTTCTACCTGCTCGAAGCGGCCGGTGTCGACACGTGGCTGGTCAATGCCAAGGACGTCAAGCATCTGCCCGGACGCCCGAAGACGGACCGACTCGACGCGGTCTGGCTGTGCAAGGTCGCCGAACGGCAGATGATCCGGCCGAGTTTCGTGCCGCCGGCACCGATCCGTGAGCTGCGGGACTTGACCCGTTACCGGGTCGATCTGATCGCCGCCCGGACGGCGGAACGCAGCCGGGTCGAGAAGCTGTTGGAAGACGCCCAGATCAAGCTGAGTGTGGTGGCCAGCGACATCTTCGGGACCTCTGGTCGGGACATGATGGCCGCGTTGATCGCGGGGCAGCGAGACCCGAAGGTTCTGGCGCAGATGGCCCGCAGCCGTCTGCGCACGAAGATCACCCAGTTGGAGGATGCGTTCGTCGGGCGGTTCACCGAGCATCACGGGTTCCTGCTGGCCAAGATGCTGGCCCGCGTCGATGCGATTACCGCGGACATCGCCGAGGTCAACCAGCGTATAGAGCAGGAGATCGGCCCTTTCGCTGATGCCAGTCAGCGTCTGGACGAGATCCCTGGTGTCGGCCCGGCCACCGCTCACGTGATCATCTCCGAGGTCGGCGTCGACATGAGCCGGTTTCCCACCCCTGCCCACCTCGCCTCGTGGGCGCGGTTCGCTCCAGGAGTCAAGGAATCAGCCGGCAAGAGCAAAGGCTCCGGTTCCACCGGTCACGGCAACTCCTACCTGGCCCGGGTCCTGGGTGAGGCCGCGGTCGCCGCCGGCAAGACCGATACCTTCCTGGGCGAACGTTATCGGCGCATCGCCAGACGCCGTGGTAGCAGACGCGCCATCGTCGCCGTCGGCCGTTCCATCCTGACCATCGTGTGGCATCTGCTCCGCGACCCGACAACCCGGTTCACCGACCTCGGATCCGGCTTCTACGACACCCGCGTCAACCCCGAACGCCGCAAACGCAACCACGTCCGCCAGCTCGAAGCCCTCGGCTACACCGTCACCCTCGCCCCGGCCGCCTGACCAACCCCACAGCAGGATCAATCCCGGCTCCGCCGGGATGCTGCCGCCTGCCCACTCACCGTCCATTTTCGGATCAGCGC
>NZ_JBDPMC010000002.1:0-223634 GCF_039871625.1 Micromonospora sp. B11E3
TGGGGGGAGGGGTGGGGGGCGTGGGGTGGGTTGGCGGGTCCGTGTGCGGGTGCCCCGTTCGTGCGGGCAGCTCCACAGGGCTCGGGGAGGGCCGTGGGTCGCGGCAGGACCCGTTCCCTATTGCTCCCTATCAGGTCTAGGATGGGGAACGATGGGGAATGAAATGTATTCGGTCGAGCAGGTGGCCGAGCTGCTCGGACTGCACGTGCGTACCGTGCGGGGCTACATCCGGGCCGGCCGGCTCAGGGCCGTACGGATCGGCAAGCAGTACCGGATCGCCCGCGCCGACCTCGACGCCCTGACGGGGCGGGCGGCGCAGCCGGCCCCGGTCCGGTCCGCGGCCGTCGCGCCGGTGGAGGTGTCGAGCATCGTGCAGGTCGACGGCGTCGACCGGCGCGCAGCCGACCGGCTGGCCACGCTCGTCCTGGCCGCGGCGAACACCGGCACCGAGCCCGCCCGGCCGCTGCGCGTGCAGACCGTCCACGACGAGGAGCGGAGCCGGATGAAGATCGTGATACTCGGTGGCGCCGCCGCCACCGCCGAGATGCTGCACCTGGTCGAGGCCGTCTTGGACGGCGGCAACGGCCTGCTCGACGGGGAGGCCGGGGATGCCTGACGTGGTGCGGGAACGGGCCGGGGCGCGGGTGCTGGAGTGCGACCCGGACGGCCCGCCGGTGGCCACCGTGCAGGACGCGCTGGACCTGATCGGCGCGGCGTTCCTCGGCGCCGAGGTGGTGGCCGTGCCGGCGGGCCGGCTCGACGACCACTTCTTCGAGCTGGGCACCCGGTTCGCCGGTGAGGTCATGCAGAAGTTCGTCAACTACCGGCTACGCCTGGCGATCATCGGCGACATCTCCCGGCACCTCGCGGTGAGTCCCGCCCTGCGAGCCCTCGTCCACGAGTCCAACCGGGCCGACCACGTCTGGTTCCTGCCCGACCTGGACGCGCTCGACGCCCGCCTGCGCGCCGTCGCCTGACGGCGGGGTGCCCTCGATCCCGCCGCGGGACCGGAGCACCCCTCCGTGGCCGGGTCGTCAGGCTCGCGTGAAGACGAGCGCCACGTTGTGCCCGCCGAAGCCGAACGCGTTGTTCAGCGCGGCGGGGATCTCCATGTGGCGCGCCTTGTGGGCGGCCACCTCCAGGTCGAGGCCGTCGTCCGGGTCGTCCAGGTTGATCGTCGGGGGGACGACCCCGTCGCGGATGGCCAGGATGGTGGCGATCGACTCCAGCGCGCCGGCCGCGCCGAGCAGGTGGCCGGTCATCGACTTGGTGGCGGCGAGCACCGGGTGGTCGCCGAGCGCGGCGCGCAGCGCGCCGATCTCGAGCATGTCGCCGACCGGGGTCGACGTGGCGTGGGCGTTGACGTGCACGATGTCCTGCTTGGCCACGCCCGCGTCGGCGATGGCCCGGCGGATCGCCCGGATCGCGCCCTCGCCCTCCGCGTGCGGCTGCACCATGTCGTACGCGTCGGAGGTGACCCCGGCCCCGGCGAGCCGCGCGTACACCCGGGCGCCCCGGGCGGCAGCATGCTCGGCCCGCTCCAGCACCACGATGCCCGCGCCCTCGCCGAGCACGAACCCGTCCCGGCCCTTGTCCCACGGGCGGGACGCCCGCTCGGGCTCGTCGTTGCGGGTGGACATGGCCCGCATCGAGGCGAACCCGGCCATCGGCAGCGGGTGGATGACCGCCTCGGTGCCGCCGGCCACCACCACGTCGGCCCGACCGGCGCGGATGATGTCCAGGCCCAGCGCGATCGCCTCGGCGCCGGTGGCGCAGGCGCTGGCCACCGAGTGCACGCCGGCCTTCGCGCCCACCTCCAGCCCCACCCACGCGGCGGGACCGTTCGGCATCAGCATCGGCACCGTGTGCGGGGAGACCCGGCGGGGGCCGGACGCCTCCAGGATGTCGTCCTGCGCGAGCAGGGTGGTGGCCCCGCCGATGCCGGAGCCGACGCTGACCGCCAGCCGCTCCGGGTCCAGCCCGGAATCGGCCAGGCCGGCGTCGGCCCAGGCCTGCTGCGCCGCGACGAGCGCGATGGCCTGGGAGCGGTCGAGCCGGCGCAGCTTGACCCGGTCCAGCACCTCGGACGGCTCGACGGCGAGCTGCGCCGCGATCCGGACCGGGAGCTGCGCGGCCCACTCCTGGGTGAGCGGACCCACCCCGGAGCGGCCGGCGAGCATGGCGTCCCAGGTCGACGCGACGTCCCCGCCCAGCGGGGTCGTCGCGCCGAGCCCGGTGACGACGACGTCGGAGCGACTCATGATCAGGACTGCGCCTCGATGTAGCTGACGGCGTCCCCGACGGTCTTCAGGTTCTGCACCTCGTTGTCCGGGATCTTGACGCCGAACTTCTCCTCGGCCGCGACCACGACCTCCACCATGGAGAGCGAGTCGACGTCCAGGTCATCGGTGAAGGACTTCCCCTCGGCCACGTCGTCCGGGTTCACCCCGGCAACCTCTTCGAGGATCTCGGCGAGGCCGGCGGTGATCTCGTCACGGGTCATTGCGGTTGGGTTCCTCTCAATGGGGTTGGTCACCGGGCGGCACAGGGCCCGCCCGGTGCGCACGGCACGGTGGGAGCCGGACGTCAGGGGCAGCGGACGACCTGACCGGCGTAGGTCAGGCCGCCGCCGAAACCGAAGAGCAGCACCGGGGCGCCCGAGGGCACCTCCCGCCGCTCGACGAGCTTGGACAGCGCCAGCGGCACGCTCGCCGCCGAGGTGTTGCCGGACTCGACGATGTCCTTCGCGATGATCGCGTCGGGGATGCCGAGCCGCTTGGCGATGCCGTCGATGATCCGGGCGTTGGCCTGGTGCGGCACGAACGCGGCCAGCTCGGACGGAGCGACCCCGGCCCGCTCGCACGCCTGCAGGGCCAGCGGTGCCAGCTCGGTGGTGGCCCAGCGGAAGACCGCCTGCCCCTCCTGCTTGATGTACGGCCGCCAGCCCTCGATGCGTACCGCGTCGCTCTTCTCCGGCACCGAGCCCCACACCACCGGGCCGACCCCGTCCGGCTCGCCCTCGGCGGTGGCGGTGAGCACCGCGGCGCCGGCGCCGTCGCCGAAGATGATGCAGGTGGAGCGGTCGGTCCAGTCGGTGAAGTCGGACAGCTTCTCCGCGCCGATGACGATCGCGTTGCGCGACGCCCCGGCCCGGATGGCGTGGTCGACGGTGCCCAGCGCGTACGCGAAGCCCGAGCACGCGGTGTTGATGTCGAACGCCCCCGGCGCGGTGATCCCGAGCTTGGCGGCGACCCGGCAGGCGACGTTCGGGCTGCGGTCGATCGAGGAACAGGTGGCTACCACGACCAGGTCGATGTCGGCGGCGGTGAGGCCGGAACCGGCCAGTGCCTTGCCGGCGGCGGCCGCGGCCATGTCGGCGACGGTTTCGTCCCCGGCGATCCGGCGGGTGACGATGCCGACCCGGTCCCGGATCCACTCGTCGTTGGTGTCCACGAGCTGGGCGATCTCGTCGTTGGTGACGATCCGCGACGGCTGGTAGTGCCCCAGCGCGACGATACGACTTCCTGTCATGACTGCTGACCCCCGATCCGGGCGAGTGGTTGGCCCGGCGCGACCGGGTCGTCGTGGTGGGCCAGCCACTCGGTGAGCAGGCCGCTGTCGTGCGCGGTCACCTCGACCGGCCCCTGCCGGGTGGCGACGTGCCCGATCACCTGCCCGGTCCGCAGCGCCGCACCCTCGGCCAACCCGTCGAGGGGCGCGAAGGTGCCCGCCGAGGGGGCGACCACGACCCGGAACCGGAGGGTCGGCTCGTGGCTCGGCGCCGTTCCGTGCCGGGCGATCAGGTCCCGTGCGGCGGGCAGGTCGTCCGGCGTGTTCAGGGTGACGATCTCGGGGACACCGGACTCCTTGAGATCCCGCTTGATCAGGCCGGCGAGCGTGCCGGCGGGCGGGAGCTCGATCACCCCGGTGACCCCGAGGTCGGCGAGCGCCCGCATGCACAGGTCCCAGCGCACCGGCGCGGTGATCTGGCGGACCAGACGCTGCACCATCTCCCGGCCGTGGCTGACCGCGGTGCCGTCGAGGTTGGACAGCAGGATCCGGGCCGGATCGGCCGGGGTGATCCCGGCGGCCACCTCGGCCAGCGCGGCCTCGGCCGGGCCCATGTACGGGGTGTGGAACGCGCCGGCCACCTTCAGCCGGACCACCCGGGCCTTCGCCGGCGACTCGGCGGCGAGCTTGTCCAGCCCGGCGACGGAGCCGGCGGCGACGATCTGCCCGGCGCCGTTGCGGTTGGCCGGGTGCAGACCCTGCGCGTCGAGGGAGGCGAGCACCTCGTCGGTGTCCCCGCCCAGCACGGCCGCCATGCCCGTCGCCTCCAGCGCGCAGGCGGACGCCATCTCCCGGCCGCGGACCCCGGCGAGCGTGATCGCGGTCTCGGCGGGGAAGACCCCGGCCAGCGCGGCCGCGGCCAGCTCGCCGACGCTGTGCCCGGCGGTGAGCGCCACGTCGTGCATCGGCAGGTGCTCGGCGGCGAGCAGGGCCGCGGCCACCAGCAGCGGCTGGGTGCGCGCGGTGTCCTTGATCTCGTCCGCATCGGCCTTGCCGCCCAGGTGCACCAGGTCGACCCCGGCCAGCGCCGACCACCAACGCAGCCGCGCCTCGGTGCCGGTCACGTCGAGCCACGGTGTCAGGAAGCCGGGTTTCTGGGAACCCTGTCCGGGAGAGAGTAGGGCGAGCACGCTTATGACTCTCCCGGATACTCGGCAGTCACGTGTGTGCCGAGGGCCACCAAACCGCACTAGCACCTTTGTGGGGTTCCCACAAAAATCGGCGGCGATCGTCACCTATCTGTGGCGTTCTGCCGGCCGGTGGGGCCCATTGTCTGGGTCGGGACCACCGTTACCACCGGGTCCAGCCGGCCGACCGTCAGCGCCACCTGCAGGGCGAACGCGTCCCGGGGCGCCAGCGGCGAGAAACCGGTCACCTCCGCGATCCGCCGCAGCCGGTAGCGCACCGTGTTGGGATGTACGAACAGGGCGCGGGCCGCGCTCTCCAGCGTCCCGCCGGCGGCGAAGAAGGCGTCCAGGGTCTCCAGCAGTTCCCCGCCGGCGCGGACCAGCGTGGCGTACACGTCGTGGCGCAGCCGGCGGCGGGCCTCGGCGTCCCCGGCGAGGGCCCGCTCCGGCAGCAGCTCGCCGGCCGGCACCGGGCACGGCGCGGCCGGCCAGGCCGGGGCGGCCCGGAACCCGGCCAGCGCGGCGCGGGCGGAGTCGGTCGCCTCGTCCAGGCTCGGCACCGCCGGACCCACCACCACCGGCCCCTCCCCGAACGCAGGCAGCAGCTTCCCCGTCGCGGCCACCGGGTCCGCCGCGCCGCCGAGCACGATCACCAGCCGGTCGCCGTGCACGCCGCCGATCACCTCGACGCCGATCCGCCGGGCCAGCCGGTAGACCGTGTGCAGCACGGCGGCCACCTCGCCGCCGGGGGAGCGGCCCACCGCGACCGCCACCGGCGGGGCGTCCGACCAGCCCAGCGCCGCGGCGCGGCTGGCCAGCACGTCCGGGGAGTCCCCGCGCAGCAGCGCGTCGACCAGCAGGGCCTGCAACCGGGCGTCCCAGGAGCCGCGGGACTCGGCCGCCCGGGCGTACACCCGGGCGGCGGCGAACGCGATCTCCCGGGAGAAGCGCAGCACCGCCTCCCGCAGCTGCTGCTCCTCGCCCTCGGCGGCCAGCGTCCCGACCTGCTCCTCGACCACCTCGATGGTGACCTTGATCAGGGCCACCGTCTGTTGGAGGCTGATCGAGCGGGCCAGCGCCTGCGGTGCGGTGGCGAAGACCTCGTCGGAGACCTCCTGCGTGCTGTCCGCCGTCCCGCCGCCGTCGCGCAGCCACTGCACCAGCGACCGGGCACCCGCCTGGGCCACCAGCATGACCCAGGAACGCTGGTCCGCCGGGAGTGCCCGGAACCAGGGCAGGGTCTCGTCCATCCGGGCCACGCTGGCGGTGGCCAGCGCCCCCGCCGCCCGCTCGATCCGGCGCAGCGTGGCCGACAGCTCCCCGCCCTCCGGCTCGCTTCCCATCCGTACAGCCTGGCAGAAGGGAAGGGCCCCCTGTTAACGGCCCCGGTAGAGGAAGGGACCCGTCTCACCTGTTGGTGCCTACCCGGGCAGGCCGCGCCGGCCCACCCCCGCCAGCGATCTGCGCAGCGGCGTGCCGTCCGTGTGCAGGAAACAGAGCACGCCCGAGTCGCCGACGCCCCAGTCCTCGTCGCTGGGCAGCAGGAAGTACACGTACGTCTGGTCCCCCAGATCCTCAGTCGGCACGCCCACGTAGTCGGCGGCGACTCCGAAGCACCCGTCGATCAGGTCCTCCTCCGAGGGCGAGGTGCCGGCCGCCAGGGCGTCGCTCCACCAGACCCCGACGAACTCGGTGCTGTGCGGGCCCGTGCAGGCGGCCGGCGGCATGGTCTGGAGCCTGTCGTCCGGGCCGAAGGTCGGGTTGTTGTAGCAGCCGTGGTGGAACGGCGACGGCGCGCGCAGCGCGCCCGCCAGGCTGTTGGCGCGCGGCGAGGGCTCCAGCACGTCCAGCGCCAGCAGTTCGACGACGTCGCAGCGGAACCAGCGTTCGTCCGCCGCCCACCCCTTCGCGGTGGGCAGCACCACCCGCAGCGACAGCCGGGACGTCTGCCACACGTCGCCGACGAACTCGTTCAACGCCGTGCTGCACGACGCGTACGCCCGCCGGCCCGCCTCGGATCCCGGCGCGGGCGGCTCGCTCAGAGCGGCGTCGGCCCCGGCGAAGCGTCCCACGTGGAAGGTCTCCGCCTCGTGCCGCTCCTGGCACCCGACCGGCCGGTAGCTGTCCCCGCTGGCGTTGTCGCCGGGGACGAGGTGACAGGCGCCGGCCTGCGGAACGAACCCGGACGGGCGGTTGCCGCCCGGCAACAGGGCGCACCCGGACAGGGCGACGGCCAGCGCCACGGCCAGCGGCGGAACACTTCTGGTGCGCACCGGTCCTCCAGCCGTCGATCTTCGCGGCGGGAGCATACGGCAGAGAACCGCTCGGCGCGGCCCCGAGGCCCGCGGCCGGGAGTACGCGGATCTCAGCGTGCGCGCCGGGGCCCGGGCGCGCCGCGGGCGGCACGCTGGGGCGTCAGGGGGAAGGCCCTCCCGCGCAACCTGCGGGACTGACGAGGGGTACGCCCCGTGCGTGTCGGCCAGGGCCAGTACGGTGACAGGGCGCGCGGGCCGGCCGGCCCCGCGCGTGTCGCGAGTGTGAGGAGACGGGGGATGGCGCACGGGGAGGCCGAGCACGGCTGCGCCCAGGGAGAGTGCTGTCGTCCGGGCCACCACGAGCCGCCGGCGGCGGCCAAGCACCACCGTCGGGCCGCCGGCCCGGCCCACCCGCCGGAGCCGGTCCCGATCCGGGGCGACGACGACATGCCGGTACCCCGCCAGCGCACCCCCGAGTCGCCCGTCGGCGGCGAGCTGGCGCGGGCCGGTTCCTGCCTCAGCGAGCTGCCCGGCTGGGCCGGTGCCCACCGGCACGGCCCGGTCCGCCCCCGGCACCGCGCCATCCGCCGGGAGCGCCCGCCGCGCCGCTGGTGCTGACCCGCGCCCCCGGCCGGCCGCTGACCCCGCGCCCCCGGCTCAGCGGGTGCGACGGCGGATCAGCAGCGCGATTCCCGCCAGCCCCATGGTGATCAGCACCATCACGCCGACGTTGAGCAGCAGCAGCCGCTGCAGCTCGCCGACGGCCTCGCCGAGGTCCTTGCCCGGGTCCAGCGACTCGTCCGGCAGCACCCGCTCGCCGCCGCCGACGCCGCCGGTGACGGTGTCGAGCTGCCGCTCCAGGGGCACGCCGGCCGTCCGCAGGGTCTCGGACATGTTGAGCCGTCCGAGGAACCAGCCGGCCTTGGCCCGGTAGGCGGGGTCGGGCTGCTTCGCCGGCCGGTACACCCGGGGCCCGCCCACGGCCAGCGGGTAGAGGTCGTACGTCTGGGTCGGGGTCTCCCCGGCGAGCACCACGACCGTGTACTTCGGCCCCAGGTCGTCCGGCTTCGGCCCGATGGCGGCACCGGCCCGGCTCAGCCAGTTCACCTGGTCGATCACGGCGACGACCTCGGTGGGCTGGGTGGCGGCGCGTAGCCGCAGCGGCTCGGCCAGCTGGTGGCCGGTGATGTCGACCCCCGCCGGGGGCTTGGGCGCGGCCTGCGCCGGGCCGGCCCAGGACACTCCCAGCGCCATCAGCGCGCCCGCGGCCGCCAGGACCAGCCGCCTCACCAGTCGGACCATCGCCGCCTCCTCGCCCCGTCGATCTGGATGGCTTCGCTGCAGGTCACGCGTTGGTTGGCCGACGGCGGTGACCGTGCCCCGCCAGGACAGCGGGGACACTTCACCTCAAAGACTGCGCAGAACGTCGATCGGTTGCAGCTGCTGGATCGGGAATTGGAACTATTTGCGATCCCGGCCCGACTAATGACCAGCCGTTGATCAACGGGCGGATAGTACCTTTACGGAGGGGTTCATGGGGGGCAGCGTTCCACGCGCGGCGCGGACCGTGTCAACCGTTCTCGGCGTGGCGCTCGGGGCGTCACTGGCGCTACCGGCGACGCCGGCGGCGGCGCACAACTCGCTGACCGGCAGCGATCCGAAGGACGGCGCGCGGATCGCCGCCGCGCCCGAGAAGATCGAACTCCGGTTCCTGGCGAAGCCGGACCCGAATACGACGAAGATCACAGTCACCGGACCGGACAACGTGCCCGCCCTCGAAGGGACGCCGGCCTTTTCCGGTAACCGGGTGAGCGTCCCGTTCGCGCCCGGCGCGGCCGGGCTCTACATCGTCGGGTACCAGCTTGCGTCGAGCGACGGCCACCCGGTGAAGGGCGAGGTGCGCTTCACACTCACCACCGGCACCCCGGCGCAGCCGCCCTCGTCCGGCCCCGCGCAGCCGCCCTCGTCCGGGCCTGCGCAGCCCACCGCTGCCCCGACGGACGCCCCGTCCTCGCCCGTCGCCTCCCTGACCAGCGTGCCCGCGGTGACCCCGGCCGCGGCCGAGGGCGACGACGGCGGGGCCGGCTGGCTCTGGGCCCTGGGCGGGGTGGTCGCGCTCGCGGCCCTCGCCGCCGGCTTCCTGCTGCGCCGCCGGCCGCCGCGCCCCTGACCCGCCCTGTACGTGCTGGCGCCCGCCCCGAGGCGGGCGCCAGCAGCCGCGATCTTGCACTTTGTGCCCCCGGAATGGGGTAGTTGCCCTATTTATCGGGGCCGAAAGTGCAAGATCGCCGAAAGGGGAGGGTGTCGGGGCGGGCCCGGTCAGGGCAGGCGGACGCGGGCGGCGCGGAGGCGGGTCAGGGTGCGCTCGCGGCCGAGAACCTCCAGGGACTCGAACAGCGGCAGGCCGACCGTACGGCCGGTGACCGCGACCCGGACCGGGGCCTGGGCCTTGCCGAGCTTGAGCCCGCGCTCGGCGCCGACCGCCTCCAGCGCCGCCTTCAGCGACTCCGCGTCCCACGGCTGGAGCGCCTCGAACGCCGCGATCGCCGCGTCGAGCAGCTCGGCCGCGCCCTCCTTCATCGCCTTGGCCCACGCCGCCTCGTCGATCAGCGGCGAGGCCAGGAAGAGGAAGTCGACGTTCGCGACGATCTCGCTGAGCACCGCGATCCGCGTCTGGGCCAGCGGGGCGACCGCGGCGAACGCCTCGGCGTCGAACTCCTCCGGCTGCCAGGGCGGGGGTGCGATCGTCTCGGTGCCGGTGAGCCACGGCCGGCAGGCCGCGACGAACTCCTCCAGCGGCAGGGCCCGGATGTACTCGCCGTTGAACGCGCGCAGCTTCTTCTCGTCGAAGAACGCGGGGGAGGGGTTGACCTCCTCCAGCCGGAACTCCTCCTCGATCACCGACCAGGGCACGATCTCCCGGTCGCCCGACGGCGCCCAGCCGAGCAGCATCAGGTAGTTGCGCATCGCGTCGGCGAGGTAGCCCTCGTCGCGGTACGCCTCCAGGGCGACCTTGTCCCGCCGCTTGGACAGCTTCTGCCGCTTCTCGTTGACCACCACCGGCACGTGCGCCCAGACCGGTGGCTTGACCCCGAGGGCGTCCCAGAGCAGCTGCTGCTTCGGCGTGTTGGGCAGGTGTTCCTCGGCCCGGATCACGTGGGTGATCCCCATGGTCATGTCGTCGACGACGTTCGCCAGCAGGAACACCGCGGACCCGTCGCCCCGGGCGATGACGAAGTCCTCGATCAGCTTGTTCTCGAACGTCGGCTCGCCGCGGATCAGGTCGACCACCACGGTCTCACCCTCGTCGGGCGTACGGAAGCGCAGCGCCCGGCCCTCGCCCGGCGGCAGGCCCCGGTCGCGGCAGAAGCCGTCGTAGCCGGTGTACTGGGAGCCGGTGCGGGCCTGCACGGCCTCGCGGGTGCAGTCGCAGTAGTACGCCCGGCCCGCCTCGTGCAGCCGCTGGGCGGCGGCGCGGTGCTCGGCCGCGTACGACGACTGGAAGTGCGGACCCTCGTAGCTGCCCCGGGCGATGCCGATCCACTCCAGCGCGGAGAGGATGCCCTCGGTCCACTCGGGCTTGTTGCGCGCCGCGTCGGTGTCCTCGATGCGGAGCACGAACACCCCGCCCTGCTGCTTGGCGTAGATCCAGTTCTGCAGGGCCGAGCGGGCGCCGCCGACGTGGAACATTCCGGTCGGGGAGGGGGCGAAGCGTACACGTACCGTCACGTCCCCCAGCCTACGGCGGCGGGCCGGTGGGTTCCGCCAGGGGTGCGTCCCGGGCGGCGCCATAGGCCGTCGGGGGTCGTCGCGCAAGGTCGATCGGCGTGTCTTTTCCGATCCCGTCCTGTTACGTCCGTTTTTGCGCATAGAGTGCTGAATATCGCGGATGTCCTCAGTGGGGGAAGAACAGAGATGATCCTCGTGGAACGCAGTGCGCGCGTGGTGGCGCCGGTGGAAGCGGTCTGGGACGTCGTGCAGCGGGCCGAGCAGTTGCCGGCCTGGCTGGCGGGGGTCCGCGCGGCCGAGGTGCTCTCGGGTGAGGGCTTCGGCCGGCGGCAGCTGGTCCAGGCCGGGCGCGGCGCGGCGCACGAGGCCGAAGTGATCGCCTACCAGGAGCCGACCCTGATCGGCTGGCGGGAGCGTGCCAGGGGCGCCGGTGCCCGGGCCGAGGCCCGCACCGAGATCTACGTCCAGCTCACGCCGGACGACGAGGAGGAGGGCGGGACCATCGTGCGGCTCATCGTCGTACGCTGGCCGGCCGGCCCGGTCAAGGCCGCCCTGCTCCGGCTCGGGCTCCGCCGGGTCGGCGCCGACCTGGAGGAATCGCTGGCCCGGCTGACCGACCTGGCCGCCGTCGGCTGAGGCGGGCCGGTCCCGGCGTCACCCGCGACGGAGATGGTCCGGCGCCCCCGCCAGGGGTGCCGGGCCATCGCCGTTTCCCGGTGAGGCGACGAAGGGCCCGACTGAGGCGACGAAGGGCCCGGCGCGGTCTGACCACCGCGCCGGGCCCTGCCGTCGTACGGCCTAGCTGTCGCCGCCGGTCTCGCCGACCGGGGCCGCGTTGACGTCGTCGATCGCGTACTTCTTCGCCGCCTCGGCCGGGACGGTGGCCGGCACCGCGCCGCGCAGCGCGAGCTGCCGCAGCGTCGCGACCGCGACCGACTCGGCGTCGACGTGGAAGTGCCGCCGCAGCGCGTGCCGGGTGTCGGACAGGCCGAACCCGTCCGTGCCGAGCGAGGTGTAGTCCCCCGGTACCCAACGGGCGATCAGGTCCGGTACGGCGCGCATCCAGTCGCTGACCGCGACCTTCGGGCCCTCCGCGTCGGCCAGCTTCTGCTGGATGTACGGCACCCGCTGCTCGGTGCCCGGGTTGAGCAGGTTGTGCTCCTCGCACTCCACCGCGTCCCGGCGCAGCTCCGTCCAGGAGGTCACCGACCAGACGTCGGCGGCCACCCCCCAGTCCTGGGCGAGCAGCTGCTGCGCCCGCAGCGCCCACTGCATGCCCGTGCCGGAGGCCAGGATGCTGGCCCGCGGCGCGTTCCCCTCGACCTGCGGCGCCGGGGCGTAGCGGTAGATGCCCTTGAGTAGCCCCTCGACGTCCACGTCGGCCGGCTCGGCCGGCTGGTGGATCGGCTCGTTGTAGATGGTGAGGTAGTAGAAGACGTTCTCCTGCTTCTCGCCGTACATCCGGTGCAGGCCGTTCTCCACGATGTGCGCCAGCTCGAACGCGAACGCCGCGTCGTAGCTGACCACCGCCGGGTTGGTGGCGGCGAGCAGCAGCGAGTGGCCGTCCTCGTGCTGCAGGCCCTCGCCGTTGAGCGTGGTCCGTCCCGCCGTCGCGCCCAGCACGAAGCCCCGGGTCATCTGGTCGGCCGCCGCCCAGAAGCCGTCGCCGGTGCGCTGGAAGCCGAACATCGAGTAGAAGATGTACAGCGGGATCATCGGCTCGCCGTGGGTGGCGTACGAGGTGCCGGCGGCGGTGAACGAGGCGACCGAGCCGGCCTCGTTGATGCCCTCGTGCAGGATCTGCCCGGTCGTCGCCTCCTTGTACGACAGGAACAGGTCCCGGTCCACCGACGTGTACCGCTGACCGTGCGGCGAGTAGATCTTCTGCGTCGGGAACAGCGAGTCCATGCCGAAGGTGCGGGCCTCGTCCGGGATGATCGGCACCCAGCGCTTGCCGAACTCCTTGTCCTTCATGATGTCCTTGAGCAGGCGCACGAAGGCCATGGTCGTGGCGACCTTCTGCTTGCCCGAGCCGCGCTTGACGTCCGAGAACCGCTCGGTGGCCGGAATGGCCAGCGCCTTGTGCTCGGTCCGCCGCGTCGGCAGGTACCCGCCGAGCTGCTGGCGGCGCTCCTTCAGGTACGCGATCTCCTCGGATTTCTCGCCCGGGTGGTAGTACGGCGGGAGGTACGGGTTCTCCTCCAGCACCTTGTCCGGGATGTCCAGGTAGAGCCGGTCGCGGAAGAGCTTCAGGTCCTCCAGCGTCAGCTTCTTCATCTGGTGCGTGGCGTTGCGGGCCTCGAAGTGCGAGCCGAGCGTCCAGCCCTTGATCGTCTTGGCCAGGATCACCGTGGGCTGACCCGTGTGCTCCATCGCCGCCTTGTACGCCGCGTAGAGCTTGCGGTAGTCGTGGCCGCCCCGCTTGAGGTTCCAGATCTCGTCGTCGCTCAGGTGCTCGACCATCTTGCGCGTGCGCGGGTCGCGGCCGAAGAAGTGCTCCCGCACGTACGCCCCGGACTCCGCCTTGTAGGTCTGGTAGTCGCCGTCCGGCGTGGTGTTCATGAGGTTGACCAGCGCGCCGTCGGTGTCGGCGGCCAGCAGCGGATCCCACTCGCGGCCCCAGACCACCTTGATGACGTTCCAGCCGGCGCCCCGGAAGAACGCCTCCAGCTCCTGCATGACCTTGCCGTTGCCCCGGACCGGGCCGTCGAGGCGCTGGAGGTTGCAGTTGATCACGAAGGTGAGGTTGTCCAGCTCCTCGCGGGCGGCCACGCCGATCCCGCCGAGCGACTCGACCTCGTCCATCTCGCCGTCGCCCAGGAACGCCCAGACGTGCTGCTGGGAGGTGTCCTTGATGCCCCGGTGGTGCAGGTACCGGTTGAACCGCGCCTGGTAGATGGCGTTGAGCGGGCCGAGGCCCATGGAGACGGTGGGGAACTCCCAGAAGTCCGGCATCAGCCGCGGGTGCGGGTACGACGGCAGCCCGCCGCCCAGGTGCGACAGCTCCTGCCGGAACCCGTCGAGCAGGTCCTCGCTCAGCCGGCCCTCGAGGAACGCGCGGGCGTACATGCCGGGGGAGGCGTGCCCCTGGTAGAAGATGTGGTCGCCGCCGCCCGGGTGGTTCTTGCCGCGGAAGAAGTGGTTGAAACCGACCTCGTAGAGCGACGCCGAACTGGCGAAGGTCGAGATGTGGCCGCCGACGCCGACCTCGGGGCGCTGCGCCCGGTGCACGAGCATGGCCGCGTTCCACCGGATGTACGCCCGCAGCCGCCGCTCGACGTGCTCGTCACCCGGGAACCACGGCTCGCGCTCCGGCGGGATGGTGTTGATGTAGTCGGTGGTGGTCAGCGACGGCACCCCGACCTGGCGCTCGCGGGCCCGCTCCAGCAGGCGCAGCATGACATAGCGGGCGCGCTTGGTTCCGCGCTCGTCGATGACACCGTCGAGTGACTCGACCCATTCGCTGGTCTCTTCAGGGTCGATGTCCGGAAGCTGGCTCGGCAGACCAGCGGTGATCACCGGGCGCTTGCGTTCCGTAGCCACAGGCGTTCCCTCGGTTCTGTGTGGGATAGGTCTCTAGCGCCATCCTGCCCCCTCGTGGCGGCCCCGTCACGTCTGGCTCCCCCAGACGCGACGTCGAACACAGGTACCCACCAGTAACTTTGCGCCGGCCGGTAGGTCGGGCGGTTGGTCGTGCGGCGGTCCGGTCGGGCGGTCGGGCGGTCGGGCGGTCGGTCGTGCGCCGGGCCGGCCGAGCGGCGGTCCGGGCGGGCGGTCGGTCGTGCGCGCGGGCGGCCGTGCGGCGGTCCGGTCGGGCGGATCGGTCGTGCGCGCGGCCGAGCAGGCGGTGCGTGTCCTTCCGCCGATCGGGGTTGCCCCGCCCTCCTACCGTTCGGGTCATGACGACGCGACGGGCGGTGGGGAGCGTACTCGTGCTGGCCGGCGGGCTGCTCGTCCCGCTGGCCGTGGCCGGCCTCGCCGGCGGCAGGGCGGGGATGGTCCCGCTCGGGCTGCTCGGGCTCGCCCTGCTGGCGGCCGGGCTGGCGGGCCTCTCCTCGGTCGGCGACCGCCGGCCCCGGTACGGCTACGCCTCGGCGACCTCGACCAGCGGCCCGGGTGGGGGGTGGTACGGCGGGGGCCTGCCCACCGGCACTGTCGGCGCCGACACCCACTACCCGGGCGGCGACGGCGGCTCGTCGCGCGGCGACTGGTCGGTCGGCGGCTCGTCGGGCGGGAGCGACTGGTCGGGCGGGAGCGGCTGGTCGGGCGGCAACTCGTCGGGCGGGAGCGACTGGTCGGGCGGGAGCGGCTGGTCGGGCGGCGGCTCGTCGGGCGGGAGCGGCTGGTCGGGCGGGAGCGACCGGTCGGGCGGCGACTCGTCGGGCGGGAGCGGCTGGTCGGGCGGCGGCTCGTCGGGCGGAAGTGACAGCGGCGGTGGCGGCGGCTGGTGACCGGAAGGGCGCGGTGCCCTGCGTTCCTGGACGGTGGCTGGCCTTGGCGGTGGTCGCCGGTGATCGACTCCATGGCGGCGACATGGGGGTGTCCGAGGCGGGGGGAGGCCCCATGGCGGCGACATGGGGGTATCCGAGGCGCCGGGATGCCCCATGTCGGCGACATGGCGCTGCCCGAGGCGCCGGCTGCGGCACAATGCGGGGGTGCGCACTGAGGTGATCACCGTCCAGACCGGGTCCCGGCCGACCGTCCGGGACATCACCGCCGAGGCGGAACGGTTCGTCTCCGGTCAGGGCGACGGGCTGCTGCACGTCTTCGTGCCGCACGCCACGGCCGGGCTCGCGGTGATCGAGACCGGGTCCGGCTCGGACGACGACCTGCTGCGCGCCCTCGACGACCTGCTGCCCGCGGACGGCCGCTGGCGGCACCGGCACGGTTCGCCCGGCCACGGGCGGGATCACGTGCTGCCGGCCTTCGTCCCCCCGTACGCGACCCTGCCCGTGGTGGGTGGGCGGCTCGCGCTGGGCACCTGGCAGTCGATCTGCCTGGTGGACACCAACGGCGACAACCCCACCCGCCAGGTCCGCCTCTCCTTCCTCCCAGGCTGACGAGCCTCCCGCGCAAAGCACCTACCGGGTTCGCAACTTCGGGGAAGTTGCTGGATTCTGACGCGTCGAGGGAGCATCTTCCCCGAAGTTGTCGCTTCCGGACGGGTGCGGCGGGCGCCAGCGGAGCGCCTGCTCCGCTTACTCGTCAGCAGGATGTCCGGCATGGCCCCGTCGTCTTCTCACAGCTCAGGGTCCGGGGCGGGCGACCGCGTGGGCCTCGCGTGGGAGACCGTCGGCGGATCATGGACGTCGCCTCGGCCGTGCGGCATCACCAGGACGTGGAGATCGCCGAGCTGGGCCTCACCGCAGTCGCCCGTGCCCTGCACCAGCTCGACCCGGACGCCCGCTGCCGGCGCGCGACCTGGCCGAGCAGCCGCATTGCGACCGGTCGAACGTGACGGGTCTGGTCGACAAGCTGGAGCAGGCCGGCCTGGTGGAGCGCCGGGTGGGTCCGGTCGACCGCCGGCAGAAGACGCTGGTGGTGACCGACGCCGGGCGGCGGATGCGCAGTCGCGTCGATCAGGTGATGGCCGCCGCGTCGATCAGGTGATGTCGGACTCCCGACTGCTCGCCGGGCTCTCCGAGCAGGAGCTGACCACCTTCAGCGAGCTGGTCCGCAAGGTCTCCGCCGGCGCCCGTCCGGAGCAGGGCGGGCCGGAGCGAGCCTGAGCCGTCCCGGGCGGATCGTGTCCGGGTGGGCGAGGTGAGCCCGCGTCGGTAATGCTGTCCGACGTGACCACCCCGCAAGATCTCGACGACCGGCTCCGGGAGGCCCTCGGCGCGCTCGCGCCCGCGACGCGGCGGGCCGACCCCGCCGAGCCCGTCCGCGACGGCTCGCCGCTGACCGGAGCCCAGTTGCTGGAACTCTTCGACGCCCAGGTCACCAGCCGGCAGCTCGACCTCGCCGCGCGGTGGCTGCGCAGCTTCGGCGAGGGTTTCTACACCATCGGCTCGGCCGGCCACGAGGGCAACGCGGCTGTCGCCGCCGCGCTGCGCCCCGGCGACCCGGCGCTGCTGCACTACCGCTCCGGCGCGTTCTACTGCCTCCGGGCGGCGCAGGCCGCAGGCGAGGTGGCGTTCCCGCCGGCCGCGGCGACGACCGGAGATGCCGTGGGTGGGGGTGAGGTCGGGCGCGGCCCTGACTGGCCCGCTGCGGGTGGGGGTGAGGAAGGGCCCGGCCCTGACCGGCCTGCCGTGGGCGGGGACGCGGCCGGGCCCGGCCGTGACTGGCCCGCTGCGGGTGGGGGTGAGGTCGGGTCCGGCCCTGACCGGCCTACCGTGGGTGGGGGTGGGGTCGGGCGCGGCCCTGACCGGCCCGCCGCCGCCGGGGGCCGGGACGCCCCCGACCTCGCCGCGCTGGCTGGGAGCGCGACCGTAGCAGAGGACCCTGCCGGTCCGGCAGAAGGCCCTGCCGGCCTGGGGAACCCTGCCGCATCCGGCGACCCCGCCGCACTGGGCGGGAGCCTGCCTGGAGGCGAGGGCGCCGGGCCTGGAGGCGAGGGCGCCGGGCCTGGAGGCGAGGGCACCGCCGCCCGCTCCCGGGCCGCCGGCGGATCGGCGAGCGACGGGGAGTCCACCGCCGCCGGCGTCGGGCCGTTCGGCGCCACCGTCGCCGGGGACGGCCCCGAGGACGCGTACGCGAGGGCGGCCCGGGACGTGCTGCGCGGCGTGGTCGCCTCCGCCCGGGAGCCGATCGCCGGTGGCCGGCACAAGGTGTTCGGCCACGCCGACCTCGCCGTCGTGCCGACCACCTCCACCATCGCCTCGCACCTGCCCCGGGCCGTCGGGATGGGCCTGGCGCTGGAGCGGCTGCGCCGGCGGGATCCGGCGGCGCGGCGGGCGGCGGCCCGGGCGGGCGACGACGGTGCGACGCCCCGGTCGCCGTGGCCGCCCGACGCGATCGTGGTCTGCTCGTTCGGCGACGCCTCCGTCAACCATGCCAGCGCCACCGCCGCGTTCAACACCGCCGGCTGGTACGACCACACGGGACTGCGCATCCCGGTGCTCTTCGTCTGCGAGGACAACGGCCTGGGCATCAGCGTCCGCTCGCCGGGGGGCTGGGTGGAGGCGACCCTGCGGGCCAAGCCGGGGATCCGGTACTTCGCCGCCGACGGCACCGACGCGATCGGGGCGTACGAGGCGGCCGTGGAGGCGGCTGGCTGGGTACGCCGGCACCGGCGGCCCGCCGTGCTGCACCTGACCACCGTACGGCTGATGGGGCACGCCGGGGCGGACGCGGAGACCGCGTACCGCAGTCCCGGCGAGATCGCCGCGGACCTGGCGCGGGACCCGGTGCTCGCCACCGCGCGGCTGCTGGCCTCGGCCGGCGTGGCCACGGGGGAGGAGTTGCTGGCCCGGTACGACGAGCGCGGCTGGCAGGTACGCCGGATCGCCGAGGAGGTGATCGGCGAGCCGAAGCTGGCCTCGGCGGCCGACGTGGTCGCCGAGATCGCACCCCGGCGGCCGGCCCGGGTGGCCCGCGCGGTGGCCGACGCGGCGGCGCGGGCCGGCGGGCCGAACGCGGCGGCCCGCCTGGCGGCGTTCGGCGGCAGGCCGCCCGAGTCGGCCGGCCCGCTCACCCTCGCCCAGAGCATCAACGCGGCGCTCGCCGACGGCATGCTCGACCACCCCGGCGTGGTGGTCTTCGGCGAGGACGTGGCCGCCAAGGGCGGCGTGTACGGGGTGACCAAGGGGCTGCGCGACCGCTTCGGCCCGGCCCGGGTCTTCGACACGCTGCTCGACGAGACCTCGATCCTCGGCCTCGGGCTGGGCGCCGGCCTGGCCGGGCTGCTGCCGGTGCCGGAGATCCAGTACCTGGCGTACCTGCACAACGCCGAGGACCAACTGCGCGGCGAGGCGGCCACCATGCGGTTCTTCTCCTCCGGGGCGTTCCGCAACCCGCTCGTCGTCCGGGTGGCCGGGCTGGCGTACCAGGAGGGCTTCGGCGGGCACTTCCACAACGACAACTCCCTCGCGGTGCTGCGGGACGTGCCGGGGCTGGTGATCGCGGTGCCGGCCCGCCCGGACGACGCCGCGCCGATGCTGCGTACCTGCCTGGCCAGCGCCGCGGTGGACGGCAGCGTGTGCGTCTTCCTGGAGCCGATCGCGCTCTACCACACCCGCGACCTGTACGCCGACGGCGACGGGGAGTGGCTGGCCGGGTACGCGGAGCCGGGCGCGTGGTCCGGCGCCCACGTCCCGGTCGGCCGGGCCCGGGTGTACGGGGTCGGCTCGGCCGAGGATGTCACGATCATCACTTTCGGTAACGGCGTGCGGATGTCGCTGCGCGCCGCCGCGACCCTGGCGGACGAGGGGGTCGGCACCCGCGTGGTGGACCTGCGCTGGATCGCTCCGCTGCCCGTGGCGGACATCGTCCGGGAGGCCTCGGCGACCGGCCGGGTGCTGATCGTGGACGAGACGCGCCGCTCCGGCGGGGTGGGCGAGGGGGTGATCGCGGCGCTGGTCGACGGCGGGTACGTCGGCGCGGCGCGACGGGTTGCCGGAGTTGACTCGTTTGTACCATTAGGTCCGGCGGCCCGCCAGGTGCTGGTCTCCGAGGAAGCCATCACCCAGGGTGCCCGTACGCTGCTGGGGCGGTAAATTCCGTTCCACCCGGTGCGCCACTTGCGCAGGGAGGCACAAGTGTGTGGACTTTGCCTGACGGCGTCGCAGCGATGCGGCGAGCAGGGATGAGAAGAGGAGGCACGCGACAGTGAGCGCGACCGCTGGTCAGGCCGCCGACGGGGTACGCAGCCTGGCGGACCGGTTCGGGATCGAGCCGGGGATGGTCGTCATGGAGATGGGGTACGACGAGGACGTCGACCAGGATCTCCGGGACGCCCTGACCGACCGCTGTGGAGAGCTGGTCGACGAGGACACCGACGAGGTGGTCGACGCGGTGCTGGTCTGGTACCGCGACGGCGACGGTGATCTCTTCGAGCTCCTCGTCGACGCCCTCGGCCCGCTGGCCGACAACGGCGTCGTGTGGCTGCTGACGCCCAAGGCCGGGCGGGAGGGCCACGTCGAGCCGAGCGAGATCGCCGAGTCCGCGCCCACCGCCGGCCTGCAGCAGACGTCCACGGTCAACGCCGGCCGGGACTGGAGCGGCGCCCGGCTCGTGCTGCGCCGGGGCACCAAGGCCAAGAAGTAGTCGGCGCGCCGGCCCCTCCGCGGGCCGGGCCACAGTAGACGGGGCGTGCCGGGTATGGCAGGCTGACGCCACCCCTAAACTTGCCACCCCCAAGGAGTACGTATGCCGATCGAGGTTGGCGCCGAGGCGCCGGACTTCGTGCTCAACGACCAGAACAACCAGGAGGTCCGGCTGTCGGACTACCGCGGCAAGCGGACCGTGCTGCTGGTCTTCTACCCGCTCGCCTTCACCGGCATCTGCCAGGGTGAGCTCTGCGAGGTGCGGGACAACCTCAACGAGTACGTCAACGACGATGTCCAGGTGCTGACCGTCAGCGTCGACTCCGTCTACAGCCACAAGATCTGGGCCGAGAAGGAGGGCTACCAGTTCCCGCTGCTGGCCGACTTCTGGCCGCACGGCGCGGTGGCCCAGGCGTACGGCGTCTTCAACGACGTCGCGGGCATCGCCAACCGGGGGACGTTCGTGATCGACAAGGCGGGCGTCGTCCGGTTCGCCGAGATGAACATGCCCGGCGAGGCGCGTGACCAGCAGGGCTGGCGCAAGGCCCTCGCGGAGGCCGTGGCCGCCTGATCCCACCCAGGTACGCCGTTGCGACGGGCCGGGGCCCGGCAGGTAAACTTGCCGGACTCCGGCCCGCCGCGCGGGGCGTTCCGGGCGCGTAGCTCAGTGGGAGAGCACTCGCCTTACAAGCGAGGGGTCGCAGGTTCGAAACCTGCCGCGCCCACCACCAACCACCAGCACGCCGGCCGTGGCGGCCGGATCCTTCTAGTCGGACACCCGGCGGATGGCCAGCATGGCGATGTCGTCGGTCGGACGCTCGGTGTCGAGGGCCGCCATGACGGCCGCGCACACCTGGTCCGCAGGTGCCAGCGGGACGGCGGCCCGCAACCGGGCGAGGCCGGCGTCGATCAGCTCGCCACGGCGTTCGACGAGCCCGTCGGTGTAGCAGACCAGCACCGCTCCCGGTGGGAAGTTCAGGACCGCCGTGCGCCGGGCCGGCGGCCGGCGGCCGGTGCCGAGCGGGAGGTCGACGTGCGCGGCGAGCAGGGCGGCCGGTCGGTCGGGCGCGACCAGCACCGGGCACGGGTGCCCGGCCACGGAGACGCGGATGGTCGCGCCGTCGGGAGAGATCATCGCGTACAGGGCGGTGGTCAGGCTGCCGGTCTCGAAGTGGACCACCTTCCGGTCCAGCAGGCTCAGCGCCTCCGCCGGGTCGTCGCAGACCAGCGCGTACGCGCGCAGCGCGCTGCGGATCCGGCCCATCACCACCGCCGACTGCAACCCGTGGCCCGACACGTCACCGATGACCACCCCGACCCAACCGGACGGGAGAGTGAACACGTCGTACCAGTCCCCGCCCACTCCGGAGACGTGACCGGGCACGTAACGGGCGGCCATCTCCAGTCCGGGTACGTCGGGCAGTTCGGTGGGGAGCAGGCTGCGTTGCAGGGCCAGGGCGGCGTTGTGGTCCAGGCTGTTCGCCCGGGCCCGGCTGGCCTGGCCGACCCGGTCGGCGACCAGTTCGAGCAGCCGGACCTCGTCGGGGGTGAACCGGCGTAACGTGAGGGTGCCGACGTGCAGGACGCCGGCGAGTTCGCCGTGCGCGAAGACCGGTACGCCCAGCAGGGACCGGACGCCGGTCTCCAGCAGGATCGGGTTGACCACCCGGTCGGGGGTCACGTCCTCGATGATGACCGGTTGGCGGGCCAGGGCGATCCGGCCGGCGAACCCACGGCCGACGGAGACCCGGAAGCCCTGTCGCACCTCCTCCTCCAGCCCCTTGGCGGCGGTGGCCACGAGCTGACGGGCGTGCACGTCGAGCAGGAGGATGGCGGCGGTGTCGACGTGCAGCAGGTCACGGACCCGGTCCAGCAGCTCGTCGAAGAGGTCGGCGACGTCGAGCCGGGACAGCGTCGCGTCCGTCACGGCCTCGATACGGCGCAACCGTTCATCGTCGGTGATGCCGTCCGAGGTCACGGCAGGATCGTACTCGTGCGACCCGTTGTCGCTGGCCGGTTGGTCGGGGGCGGGCGAGCGGTCAGCGAAGGGACTCTCGGTGGACAACCCGACGGGGCCCCGCGCCGGCAGTTCGGCGGGGCCGGCTCGGCTCGGCTCGTCGTCCATCCCGAGAATCATGCACCACCCGTCGGCCGGCCGCCGCCACCGTACGGCCGGCTCGGGCGGGTCGGGACGGGACGCGGCCGCCGGTCGGCCCGGACGTCGTACGGCTGGTGTTGGATCGGTCTCGACGAGTTACCGCCGGAGCCGGAGGTGCCCCGATGACCTACGCCGAGGTCAACGGACTGTCGCTGTGGTATCAGGTGCACGGCTCCGGCCGCCCGCTGGTCCTGCTGCACGGCGGGTTCGGCGCGGCGGAGATGTTCGCGCCCGTCCTGCCCGCCCTGGCCGGGCGACGGCGGGTGATCGCGGTCGACCTCCAGGGGCACGGCCGCACGGCCGACGTCGACCGCCCGCTGCGGTACGAGTCGATGGCCGACGACGTCGCCGCGCTGATCCGCCATCTCGATCTCGGCGAGGTCGACCTGATGGGCTACTCGCTGGGCGGCGGGGTGGCCCTGCGCGTGGCGATCCAGCACTCCGCGCTGGTGCGCCGGCTGGTGGTGGTCTCCGCGCCCTGCCGCAGCCAGGGCTGGTATCCCGAGGTGCTGGCCGCCATGGCCGCCCATGACGAGCAGGCCGCCGAGCGAATGCGCGGCACCGCGTCGCATGAGCTGTACGCCCGGGTCGCCCCCCGTCCCGAGGACTGGCCGGCGCTCTGGGTCAAGTCCGGCGACCTGCTCCGCCGCGACTACGACTGGTCGGCGGAGGTGGCCGCCCTGACCGTCCCCGTCCTGCTGGTGTTCGCCGACGCCGACTCGGTCTCCACGGCCCACGTGGTGGAGTTCTTCGGGCTGCTCGGCGGCGGCCGGCGCGACGCCGGCGGGGACGGCGCGGCCCGGCCGGCGTCCCGCCTCGCGGTGCTGCCGGGGCTGACCCACTACGACATCGTCCGCTCGCCGGCGTTGCCCGCGGTGGTGCTCCCGTTCCTCACCACCCAGGTGCGCGAGCCGGCCTGAGCCGGGCCGCCGCGTGGCGCCGACGTGCGGTCAGCCGAGACGTGCGGCGAGCCAGGGGAGGAGGGCGTCGGCCTGGGCCTGCTGGAACGCCCGCAGGCCGGGGATGCCCGCCGGCGCCGGGTACCGTGCCGCGTCGACGAAGAAGCCGGCCAGGCCGACGAGGACGCCGGTGACGTCGGCCGGGTCGGCGTCGGCTGTCATCGGCCGGGTGCGCAGCAGCGCCTCCGTGTCGTGGCCGCCGTGCAGCCGCACGTTCACCAGCAGCAGGACGGTGTCCAGCCAGGCCGGCCCCCGGCACGCCCACGGCCAGTCGACGACGCTCACCCCGCCGTCCGCGCCGATCAGCAGATTGTCCGCGCGCAGGTCGCAGTGGCAGAGCGTGTCGCCGGACAGGGCGGCGATGCCCCGGTCGGCGCCGGCACGCAGCTCGTCGAGGTGGGCCCCCGCCCACGGGTCGAGGCGTTCGGGCGGGTCGGCGGCGATGCGGTGCCAGCCGGCGAAGTCGTACCCGAGGCGTTCGGCGGCGGTCGGCGCGTGCGCGACCGGCGCGGGGGTGAGCGCGGTGGCCATGGCCTCCAGGGCGGTCAGCACGGCGTCCAGTTCCGGGCCGTTCCAGGGGGTGGCCGGGTGTCGGCCCGCCACGTCGTCGAAGACCAGGGCCACCCACTCGCCGTCGTCGTGGCAACCCCACAACCGGGGCGCGGGGGCGGACGCGGGCAGCGCCGCGGCGTTGCGGGCCTCGGCGCGGTGCATGCCCGGGCTCCGGTCGTTCTGCGCCGGGCTGACGGCCTTGACGAAGGCCCGCCGGCCGCCGGCCGTGCGCACCCGGTCGGCGCTGCCGGGGGACCAGCCGCCGGACTGCGACTGCGCCGCCACGACCCGGTCGCCGATGATCCGCTCCACCCCGGCCCGCACGTGCTCGGGAAGGTCCGTCCAGCCGATCCGGGTACGCGTCGTCTCGCCCATCGGGCCACCGTGGCGCAGGCTGCACCGGTGGGGCAACCGATTAGCCGCCCGAGGCGGGCGCTTCCACTGTCTCGGGCCGCCCCGCCTGACGACCCGGCGACGTAGCGCAGAATGACCGGCGCCGAGGCCGCCCTGCGGATCGCCCAGCTGCTGCCCGACGGGGTGGCCACCCCCGGCACCCTGCTGCGGGTGGCCCTGGACGACGGGGTGGAGGTCGGCTGGATCTGGGTCAGCCTGCCCGGCCCGGGCCGTCCGAGCATGCCCTGGATCCACAACATCGAGGTGCATCCGGCGCACCGGGGACGCGGACACGGACGGCGGATGATCCAGCTCGCGGAGGCCGAGGTGGGCCGACTCGGGCACGACCAGCTCGGGCTGAACGTCTTCACCGACAACACCCGGGCGATCCGGCTCTACGAGAGCCTGGGCTTCGAGGTCACCAACCAGCAGATGCGCAAGCCGCTCACCCCGGACGCCGGCGCGGAGCCGCCGCGCTGACCGCCCCGGGCATGCCCCCGGGCGCAGCGGGAACGCCACGCGGAAGGCACCCGCTGGGAGGAGCGAGGCGATGGCGGACCGCACCGGGCTGACGATCGGTGTGCTGGGCTCGTACGGCGGGCGCAACCTCGGCGACGAGGCGATCCTCACCGGCCTCCTGGCCGACCTGCGACACCACGAACCGGACGCGCGGATCGTCGTCTTCTCGCGCAACCCGGAGCACACCGCCAGGGAGCACCCCGACGTCCAGGCGGTGCCGTGGGAGGGGGTCAGCCGGGTCGACTCGGCGCAGGTGCTCGCCGGGCTGGACCTGCTGATCCTCGGCGGCGGCGGCATCCTCTACGACCGGGAGGCCCGCCGCTACCTGCGGGTGGTCCGGGTCGCCCAGGAGCGGGGGCTGCCCCTGCTCACGTACGCGGTCGGGGTGGGCCCGCTCTCCGAGACGGTGGACACCGGTATGGTCCGGGAGACGCTGGCCGGCGCCGTGGAGGTGACGGTGCGGGACCAGGAGTCCCGGATGGTGCTGGAGGAGGCCGGGCTGACCAACCCCGTCACGGTCACCGCCGACCCGGCGTTCCTGCTGGAGCCGCAGGAGTTCCCCGAGGAGCTGCTGCGCGAGGAGGGGGTGCCGGCCGGCAAGCGGCTGGTCGGGATGAGCGTCCGTGAGCCGGGCCGCGCCGCCGAACGGCTCGACGTGGACGGCTACCACCGGCTGATCGCCCAGATCGCCGACTTCCTGATCAACCGGATCGACGCGTACGTGTTGTTCGTGCCGATGGAACGCGACGACATCCGGCACTCGCACGGGGTGATGTCGCACATGACCGCCGCCGAACGCGGCCGGGTCCTGCACGGCGACTACTCGCCCCGGCAGGTGCTCGGGCTGATGCGGCACTTCGACCTCGCCGTCGGCATGCGGCTGCACTTCCTGATCTTCGCGGCGATGGTGAACACGCCGTTCCTGCCGTTGCCGTACGCCGGGAAGGTCTTCGACCTGGCGCAGCGGCTCGGCGTGCCGGCGCTGCGCGGGGTGGAACGGGAGGTGGAGGGGCCGCTGCTGGCCGAGGTCGACCGGCTCTGGGACGAGCGGGAGCAGCGCGCCGCGCAGACCGCCCGCCGGGTGGCCGACGTCTGCGACCAGGCCCGGGGCACCTCCCAGGTGACCGGCGCGGTGCTGGAGAGCCTGCGTTCCCGGCGGCTGGCGGCGCCGAGCCGCACCTGAGGCCGGGGCGGAGCGTGGAGGACGCGCCGGATCAGACGGCAGGGCCCCGCCACCGGTAGAGCCACCCGTCCCGGTCGCCCACCGACTCCAGCTCGTAGATGTCGGCCTCGGCCAGCCCCCGCTCCCCGACGTGGTGGTGGGTCAGCGGCGGGCGGCCGTTGCTGTCCAGCTCGACCGTGACCGTCTGTCCGTCGGCCGCGCCGCCCGCCAACGGGATCTCTGCCGTTGATGATGCCATGGGCCCATCCTGCCCCGGCGGCGGTCGCCCCGCAGGGTGATGGCCGTGCCGCCGCCGGGTGCCGCTGGGCTACGGTTCAGGAATGGCCGGAATACCTGTCGATCCCATCGTCGAGCCGGTGGTGCGGGCCCGCGCCGGCGACGAGCGTGCCGTGCTCGAATCGTTCCTCGACTTCCATCGCGCGATCGTGTTGCGCAAGGTGCGCGGCCTCACCGACACCGACGCCCGGCGCCGACTGGTGCCGTCGGCGACCACCCTGGCCGGGCTGCTGAGGCACCTGGCCCTGGTCGAGCGGAACTGGTTCGTCTGCCTGCTCGATCCGGGGCCCGGCGACGTCTACCTGACCAGCGAGGACGAGGCGACGGCGAGCTTCGCCCTGGACGGGTCGGACACCATCGAGTCGCTCGCGGCCGGCTACGAGCGGGCCTGCGCCCGGTCCCGGGAGATCGCCGCGCGCTTCGACCTCGACCACGTCGTGCCCCATCCGCAGCTCGGCGAGGTGTCGCTGCGCTGGATCCTCACCCACATGATCGAGGAGACCGCCCGGCACGCGGGCCACGCCGACATCCTGCGGGAGCTGACCGACGGTTCGACCGGCGCGCTCTGACCGCGGGCGGGGGGCGGGGCCGCCCGGGCGCACTCCGACCGGGCGGGCGGGGCGGGGCCGCCCTGGCTCGGCGTACCCGAACCGGGGGCCGCCCGGCGCGGGCGTGACCGGCTCAGTGGGGCGGCAGCAGCCCCGGCGGGTACTCCATGCCGTCGTGGGCGCAGGCCGCCGCCGCGACCCGCGCCGCGTACGCCGCCGCGGCGGGCAGGTCCGCGCCGCGCAGCCGGGCGGCGATCAGGGCGGCGGCGAACGCGTCCCCGGCGCCGTTGGTGTCCACCACGGGCCCCGGCGGCGTCGCCGCTGGCACCCGGGCGGGCGGCCCGCCGCCGTCGGGCACCTCCGCGCCGTCGCCGCCCCGGGTCACCACCGTGGTCCGGGGCGCCAGCCCGGCGGCGAGCTCCCCGGCCCGGTCGGCCAGCCGGACCCCGCTCACGAAGACCAGGTCGGCCGCGTCGGCGAACGGGCGGTGGTACGGGTTGTCGCCGTCCCAGTCGTGCAGGTCGGTGGAGAGGCGTACCCCGTCCGGCAGGCCGGCCCGCAGCGCCGGCAGCAACGGGACGACCCAGTCCATGATCGACACGTGGACGTGCGCGGCGTCCCGGGCCAGCGCGGCGAGCCGCTCCGGCGGGAACGGCGGCGGCCCCTGCCACGGGCGGGGGTCGTACAGCGACATCCGGCGGCCGGCCGGGTCCACCAGGTTCACCGACCGGCGGGTCCCGCCCGGGTCGGCGGCGAGCACGGCGGTCACCCCGGCCCGGTCCAGCGCCTCGCGTACCACCGCGCCCGGCGGGTCGGCGCCGAGCACGTCGACGACGGCCACCCGCAGGCCCAGCGCCCGCGCGGCCAGCGCCACCCCGGCGCCGGTGTTGCCGATCCGCAGGTCGATCGGGGGGACGGTGAGCGAATCGGCGGCGGGGAGCGGGAGCGCGGGCACGCGGACCCGCAGATCCACCCCCAGGCCGCCGATCACGAGCAGGTCGACCATGGCGCCGACGCTAGCCGGCCCCACGCCGCCTATTCTGGGCCGGGGTCTCGACGAGGGGGAGCGCGTGCTGGTCGTCCACGGGGTGTGGCTGCCCGACGCGGGGCTCGCCGTGTGGGCGGAGGACAGCGCCCTGCCGCCCCGCGCGCCCCGCCGGCCCGGCCGGGCGCCGCGCGAGCGCCCCCACCCCTTCGCCGCCGACCGCGCCACGCTGGCCGCCGCCCTCGATGCCGGCCCGCCGGCCGCGCAGGCCGGCTCGGTGCTGCTGCGCCTGCCCACCCGGGCGGGCTCGCCCGCGGACTCCCCGGAGCTGGTCCGGACCGCCGTCGACGAACCGGTCCGCGGGCCGGTCACCCTCGCCGGCTGGCGCGCTCCCGCCCTCCGGTACGCCCCGGCGGATGCGCTCGCGCTGCTGCGCGCTGCCGGCGACCTCGCCGGGGTGCCCGGCGCCACCCTGCGGCACCTCGCCGAGGTGGCCGAGTTCGCCGCCGACCTGGTCCGCCGGGGCCGGGTGCTGCCCGGCGTGGCCCCGGCCGAGGCAGCGGCGCCGGGCGCGTTCCGCCCCGAGGAGCCGACGTCTTCCGGCGGCGCGACGTCTGCCGACTGCGGAGCGGTGCCCGGCGGCGCGACGTCTTCCGGCGGCGCGACACCTTCCGGCGGCGCGACACCTTCCGGCGGCGCGACGTCTTCCGGCGGCGCGACACCTTCCGGCTGCGGGGCGGTGCCCGGCCGCGGGGCGGTGCCGGCGCGGGCCGTGTGGCGGCCGCTGCTCACCGGCGCGGACGCCGCCTGGGCGCGGTCGCTGGCGCTGGCCCTGCCCCCGGCCGCCCGGGCCGCCGCCGACGGGCCGTCGGCCGGCGAGCTGGTCGCCGACGCCCTCGACGCGCTCACCGACGCCGCCGCCCGGGCCGCGCTGACCCGGACCGCGCTGACCCGGGGCGGCCGGCAGACCGGCGCGGTGCCCGCGTGGCTGGCCGCCCTGACCGGCCCGGACGGGCGTTTCGCCGCCGACCGGGCCGCCCTGAACGCGCTGCGCGCGGAGCTGGACGACTGGCAGCGCGACGCGGCCGGCGGCGCGGTGCGGGCCAGCTTCCGCCTGGTGGAGCCGGCCGTGGACCCGCCCGGCGAGTTCCTGGCGGGGGAGCCCGGGGGCGCGGAGCAGTGGGCCGACGCGTCCGGTGACGCGGCGCTCTGGCGGGTCGAGTTCGGGATGCAGGCGGCCGACGAGCCCAGCCTGCTCGTCGACGCCGGGCGGATCTGGCGGGCCCCGGAGACGGTCGACGGCCTCGGCGGCCGGCCGCAGGAGACCCTGCTGGCCGAGCTGGGCCGGGCCAGCCGGCTCTGGCCCGAGCTGGACGCCGCCCTGCGTACGGCCGCACCCGACGCGCTGCACCTGGACGCCGAGGGCGCGCACCGGTTCCTCCGCGAGGGGGCGCCGGTGCTGCACGCCGCCGGCTTCGGGGTGCTGCTGCCGTCCTGGTGGCAGCGCCCGTCGTCCCGGCTCGGGGCCCGGCTGCGGGCGCGGGGCCGGACCGCGCCGGGCACGGTGGCCGCGGCGGCCGGCGGCCTGGGCCTCGACGCGCTGGTCGACTACCGCTGGGAGGTGGCGCTCGGCGACGAGCCGCTGTCGGAGGAGGAACTGGCCGCCCTGGCCGAGCTGAAGACGCCGCTGGTACGGCTGCGCGGGCGCTGGGTCGAGCTGGACCCGCGGCGGCTGGCCGCCGGGCTGCGGCTGCTCCGGTCGGCCGGCGAGCTGACCGTCGCCGACCTGCTCCGGCTGGGCCTGGCCGAGGCCGACTCCGACGACGCCCTGCCGGTGCTGGAGGTCACCGCCGACGGGGCGCTCGGCGACCTGCTCGCGGGGCAGGCCGAGCGCCGGCTCACCCCGCTGGACCCGCCGCCGGGGTTCGCCGGGACGCTGCGGCCGTACCAGCGGCGCGGGCTGGCGTGGCTGGCGTTCCTCCAGTCGCTCGGGCTGGGCGGGGTGCTCGCCGACGACATGGGGCTGGGCAAGACGGTGCAGCTGCTCGCCCTGCTGGCCGGGGACCCGCCCGAGGCGGGGCCGACCCTGCTGGTCTGCCCGATGTCGCTGGTCGGCAACTGGCAGCGGGAGGCCGCGCGGTTCACGCCCGGGCTGCGCGTACACGTGCACCACGGCGCCGAGCGGGCGCGGGGGGAGGCGTTCGCCGCCGCCGTACACGCCGCGGACCTGGTCCTCACCACGTACTCGATCGCCGCCCGCGACGCGGTCGACCTGGCCGGGATCGACTGGCACCGGGTGGTGGTGGACGAGGCGCAGGCGATCAAGAACGCCTCGACCCGGCAGGCGGAGGCGGTCCGGGCGCTGCCCGCCCGGCACCGGGTGGCGGTCACCGGGACGCCCGTGGAGAACCGGCTCGCCGACCTCTGGTCGATCATGCAGTTCGCCAACCCCGGGCTGCTCGGCCCGGCGGCGGCGTTCCGCAAGGCGTACGCGGAGCCGATCGAGCGGCACGGCGACGCCGAGGCGGCCGAGCGGCTGCGGCGGATGACCGGCCCGTTCGTGCTGCGCCGCCTCAAGACGGACTCGTCGATCATCTCCGACCTGCCCGAGAAGCTGGAGATGGAGGTGCTCTGCAACCTCACGGCCGAGCAGGCGTCGCTGTACCGGGCGGTGGTCGACGACATGCTGGCGCGGATCGAGTCCAGCGACGGCATCGAGCGGCGCGGTCTGGTGCTGTCGGCGATGACCCGGCTCAAGCAGGTCTGCAACCACCCCGCCCAGCTGCTGCGGGACGGCTCCGCCCTGGCCGGCCGGTCCGGCAAGCTGGCCCGGCTGGAGGAGATCCTCGACGAGGTGCTCGCGGCGGGTGAGCGGGCCCTGCTGTTCACCCAGTACGCCGAGTTCGGCGCGATGCTGCGCGGTCACCTGTCCGCCCGGTTCGGCCGGGAGGTGCTCTTCCTGCACGGCGGCGTCGGCAAGGCCGACCGGGACGCCATGGTCGCCCGGTTCCAGTCCGACGGCGGCCCGGCGCTGTTCGTGCTGTCGCTCAAGGCCGGCGGCACCGGGCTGACCCTGACCGCGGCCAACCACGTCGTCCACGTCGACCGGTGGTGGAACCCCGCGGTCGAGGACCAGGCCACCGACCGGGCGTTCCGGATCGGGCAGCGCCGGCGGGTGCAGGTCCGTAAGTTCGTCTGCGCCGGCACGGTGGAGGAGAAGGTCGCCGCGATGATCGCCGAGAAGCGCAGCCTGGCCGCGTCCGTGGTGGGCACGGGCGAGCAGTGGGTCACCGAGCTGTCCACCGAGCAGCTGCGCGAGCTGTTCGCGCTGGAGGCAGGGGCGGTGGTGGAGTGACGCCGCCCTCGCGTCGGTCGGCGTCGGCCGGGCGTCCCCCGTCGGACGGGCCCGAGTCGGCCGGCCGGTTCGCCGACTACGGCCGGCCCCGCCGGGTGGACGGTGGGCTGCGCGCCCGCAGCACCCGGGGCGCGATCGGCCGGTCCTGGTGGTCCCGCCGGTTCCTGGAGGTGCTGGAGTCGTTCGCGCTGGGCACCCGGCTCACCCGTGGCCGGTCGTACGCGCGGGCCGGGCAGGTGCTCAGCCTGGACGTCGCCCCGGGCGTGGTGACGGCGAGCGTGCAGGGTTCCCGGGCCGAGCCGTACCGGGTGCGGATCGAGCTGGCGCCGTTCCCGGCGCGGCTGTGGGAGCGGGTCGAGGCGGAGCTGGCGGCGCAGGCGTTCTTCAGCGCCCGCCTGCTGGCCGGCGACCTGCCGGCCGAGCTGGAGGAGCTGTTCGCCGCGGCCGGCGCGCCCCTGTTCCCGGCCGGGGTCGACGAGCTGGCCCAGCGGTGCAGCTGCCCCGACTTCGCCGTGCCGTGCAAGCACCTCGCCGCGACCTTCTACCTGCTCGCCGAGGCGTTCGACGCGGACCCGTTCGCGCTGCTGCACTGGCGGGGCCGGCGCCGGTCCGAGCTGCTGGACCGGCTGCGTGCCCTGCGTACCGTCGGCACGGCGACCGGCGGCCGGGCGACGCCGTACCCGTCGGTCGACGACGAGCGGCCGGCGCCGTCCGTAACGTCCGAGGAGGAGCGGCCGACCGGGGGCCGGCTGGGACCGTCCATCCCGGACGGCCGCGAGCGGCCCTCCCGGGGACGGTCGGCTCCGTCCACGGCGGACGGCCGGGCCCTGCCGGCCGTCGGTGCCGCGCGGGCGCTCGCCGCGCTGCCCGCGGCTCCACTGGCCGACGCCGTGGACCGGTTCTGGGTGCCGCCGGTCCCGTTGCCGGACCGACCGCCGAGCCTGGCGACCGGGCCGGACCTGCTGCTGCGTCAGCTCGGCGCCCCGGCGCCCGCGCTCGGCGGACCCGGCCTGGTGGAGCGGCTGCGCCGGGCCTACCGGGAGTTCGGCCGGGCCCGCCCGGAGCCGGACCCGTCGACCGGGTCATAGCCATCGGCGGCGGAACCGCCACATGAGCGCGGCGTTGGCCAGCAGCACCACCGCGCAGACCGCGCCGGCCAGCCGGCCGGCCAGCACGGTCATCGCCGGCAGCGAGGCCCACAGCACGATGGTCAGCAGCATCAGGTACCGGCCTCGCCGGGCCCGCGTCCGGTGGTCCAACCGGGCGAAGAACTCCGGGTCGCTCTCTCGGAGCTGACGGGTGATCTGTTCGAACCTGCGCTGATCCTCTTTGCTGAGCATGGCGGTGCCTTCCCCTCACGCGTATCAGCGGTCCGGCGGCATACCCGCTGCGGCGGCGGCTCACGCGCTGCTCCTGCTGCTACTTTCGGCAGGCCAGGTGGTGGCGCGGGCCAGGGTGGACGATCACCTCAGCGCAGGATTGTCGATGCCTTGGGCCGCGCGGCACCACGAAACGGACTCATCGGCGTACTGACGGGCCGAAACGTCACGCCGGGGCCGGGTCGGGACGGGTGGTCCCTGGCGGGGACGGCGGTGAGCCGGTGACCGCGGCGGTCAGCGGGCGGGCCGGCGGCTGCCCGCCGGGCGGGAGCCCAGCGGCCGGGGCCGGCCGGGGCGGGAGCCGGACGGGCGGCTCGGGGGCCAGCGGCGCCCCCGGTGGTGGTGCGGTGGCGGTTCCGCGCCACCGGGCTGGCGCGGCGCGTCGTACCTGGACATCGGACCCCCGCTCGGGGCGCGGTCGCGCCCTCGTCGGGGTCAACGAGTTCCCGACCCCCGGGGACGCTGGCCGGCCGCGTCCACTGCGCGACAGGGCCCGCGTCCACTGCCCGACAGCGGGCTGAGTGGTCGGGTTCAGCAGCCGCGCCGGGGCAGCGGCAGGTGGCCGGGGAGCAGATCGGTGCTCAGCGTCACGCCGGCCGCCCGCAGCGCGTCGATCAGTGCGTTCTGCACCAGGTAGGAGTCCGGCAGCCGCCAGCGGGCCTGTTCCGGGGCGACCGCCCAGCGGACGGCCCCCTCGGGCAGCCGGGTGGGCGGCGCCGGGATCCACGAGCCGACGCCGTGCCGGACCACGTGGAAGCAGTGCTCCAGCTCGGGGCGCAGCGGGTCGCCGGGGCGGACCAGGAACATCCACCGCCCGGTCGGGGTGACCACGACCGGGCCGCGCACCCCGTCGCCGGCCGGGTGCGTGCCGACCGTGTCGAGGGCCTGCCGGCCCAGGTGGGCGGACACCTCGAGGACGTCGAACGCCCGGCCGGTGGGCAGCAGCACGCCGTGCGGACGGCTGCGCCACCAGGTGGCCACCCGGGCCGGGTCGGCGCTCGCCACGTGCTCCCAGTCCTCCAGGGCGGGATGGCAGCCGACCGTGGGGCAGCCGGCCCGCCCGCACACGAAGCGGCTGCGGGCGAGGCAGGCCCCGGGGGTGACCTCCCAGCCGTGCACGGCGTAGCGGACGGCGACCCGGCGCAGCCGGACCCGTTCCAGCGGCGACAGCTGTGCGACGCGCGGCGCGACGTTTCTCCACATTCGCCCGAACTCCTCTCCCGCGATGGGCGGGTGCCAGCTCGCATGTCGAGCGCCGTCACTGCCGTAACCCGCGATCGTTGACTTGGCGAACGGCTCATGCAACTTGCATGAAACCTATGAGGATTGTCCGGACGGCTGACGTACAGGCTGTGCGACCAGCGAAGAATCTGAGTACGAACGGTCGGGCGTAGCTGCCCGGCTGGGCCGGCCGGAGTCGGGGGCCGGGGGAGGGATGGGGAGATGGACGAGCTACCGATAGGCCGCCGGGTGGCCTACTGGCGTGGCCGGCGCAAGATGTCCCAGCAGGTCTTCGCCGACCGGCTCGGCAAGTCCAAGAGCTGGGTGGACAAGGTCGAGCGCGGGGTGCGCCGGCTCGACAAGTTCTCCGTCCTCTACGAGATAGCCGACATCCTCCAGGTGGACGTGCAACTGCTGCTCGGCAAGGACCCGGAGCGGCGCAGCGACGCGCTGAACTGCATCGACCAGGTGGAGGTCCAGGAGATCCGGGCCGCCCTGGAGCGGTACGACTCGATGAGTGCCTACTTCGCCGCGGCCCCGTACCCCCCGCCGCTGCCGGACATACGCAAGGCCGTCAACCACGCCTGGCTCACCTACCAGTACGGCCGCTACGGGATGCTGACCCGGGCGCTGCCGAAGCTGCTGCGCGACGCCCAGGCCGCGGACGCCGGCCACGGCGGCGACGACGCGCGGGAGGCCGCCCACCTGCTCGGCCAGGTCTACCAGATCGCCTCCTCGGTGCTGCGCAAGCTCGGCGAGTGCGAGTTGGCCTGGCTGGCCGCCGACCGGTCGATGGCGGTCGCCCAGCGGGCCGACGACCCGTTGCTGGCCGGCATCGCCACCACCCGGGTCTGCAACGCGATGGTGGCGATGGGCCGGGCCCGGCCGGCCCTGGAGCTCAACGTCAACATCGCCAACCGGCTCGGCCCCGGTGGCCTCAACGACGCCTCCCCGGAGCGCCTCTCGGTCTACGGGCTGCTGCTGCTGCAGGGCGCGATGGCCGCCGCCCGGCTCGGCGACTCCGCCACCGTCGACGATCTGATCAACGGCGCCCAGGAGGCGGCCGTCCTGCTCGGCGGGGACCACAACCACTACTGGACGTCGTTCGGCCCGACCAACGTCGAGCTGCACCGGGCCGCCGCCGCCGTCGAGCTGGGCGACGGCGGGCGGGCGGTCGAGGTCCACCACCGCAACCTCCCCGATCCCGCGTTCAACGCCCTGCTGCCCGAGCGCCGGGCCCACCACCTGCTCGACCTCGCCCGGGGCTACGCGCAGCTCGGCGACGTGGCCAACGCCGGCGAGATGCTGCTGCGCGGCGACCGGCTCGCGCCCTCGGAGATCCGCTGCCGTCCGATCGCCCACGAGGTGATGTCGGACGTCCTGCGTCGCACACGGGGTGCGCCGCCTTCGCCGATCGCGGAGTTGGCTGAACACATGGGAGTGGGAGTATGAGCGTGATGGGGGCCGCTGGTAACGGCCCGCACCGCAGCAGTGAACGCCGTCGGGTGCTCTACGCCATCGCCTGCGGCTCGCCGCTGGCCGGTCACGTCGACCGGCTGGTGGAGCTGGCGCAGCAGGACGGCTGGGACGTCTGTGTGGTAACCACGCCGGACGGCGCGAAGTTCGTCGACCGGGCGGCGCTGGCCCGGCAGACCGGCCATCCGGTCCGCAGCCGCTACAAGGACCCGGGTGACCTGGACGTGCTGCCGGCCGCCGACGCGATGATCGTCTGCCCGGCCACGGTCAACACCGTCAACAAGTGGGCGGCCGGCATCACCGACACGCTCGCCCTCGGGCTGCTGATCGAGGCGCAGGGCCTGGGGGTGCCGATCGTGGCGGTGCCGTACACCAACGCCGCGATGGCCGCGCATCCGGCGTTCCGGGCCAGCCTGGCCCGGCTCGCCGAATGGGGGGTGGACGTGTGCTTCGGCGACGACGTCTACCCGCTGCATCCGCCCGGCATGGGCGAGCGCCACCTGCACACGTTCCCCTGGGGTGTCGGCCTGGCCGCGCTCCGCAACCGGATCTACCAGGTCGACGCCGTCGCCTGAGGTGGAAGCAGGGGCCTCTTGTCGACACTTCCGGTGGTGAAAGGGGCCCCTGTCAACAGCCGAGGCCGTGCCGTCCGGCCGACGCCGGTAAGCTGGCCCGCCGTGAGCACAACCGCGCCGCCGCCGACGGTGGCCGACGTGGTGGCGACGCTGGAGCGCCGCTACCCGCCGGCCTGGGCCGAGGACTGGGACCGCGTCGGGCTGGTGCTCGGCGAGCCCGACGCCGAGGTGCGCCGGGTGGCCTGCGTGGTCGACGTGGTCCCCGAGACGGTCGCCGAGGCCCTCGCAGCCGGCGCCGACATGATCGTCGCCCACCATCCGCTGCTGCTGCGCGGTGTCTCCTCGGTCGCCCCGACGACGTACAAGGGGCGGATCGTCCACCAGCTCATCAAGGCCGACGTGGCGCTGTACGTGGCGCACACCAACGCCGACGTCGCCGACCCCGGCGTCTCCGACGCCCTGGCCGCGCGGTTCGGGCTGACCGGGCTGCGCCCGCTGCAGCCCCCGCGACCGGGCTCACCGGCCGCCGGCGCGGGCCGGGGCATCGGCCGGATCGGCGAGCTGCCCCGGCCGATGGCCCTCGCCGACCTGACCCGGCACGCCGCGGCCGTGCTCCCCGCCACCGCGTGGGGGGTCCGTGCCGCCGGCGACCCGGGGCGTACGATTCGCACCCTCGCCGTCAGCGGCGGCTCGGGGGACTCCTTCCTCGCGGCGGCGACTGCGGCCGGCGTCGACGCCTACCTCACCGCCGACCTGCGCCACCACCCCGCCGGCGAGCACGTCGCCGGGGGTGGCCCCGCTCTCCTGGACGCCGCCCACTGGGCGACCGAACGACCCTGGCTGGACGACCTGGCCGCCCTCCTGCGGGCGGAGTTGGGCGTCGAGACCACGGTGTCCGATCTGGACACCGACCCGTGGACCGTGCACGCCACCGCACCCGGCGCCGGTCCCGGACCCGCCGCCCCCGACCCCGACCCCGCACCCGCCGCGGACGACAAGGAGCCCCGCCCGTGAAGGCTGACCCGAAGGTCCAGCGCCGCCTGCTCGACCTGCAGGCGATCGACACCGCCCTCGCCCAGCTCGCCCACCGCCGCCGGTCGCTGCCCGAGCACGCCGAGCTGGACGCCCTGGCCCGCGAGCTGTCGGCGCTGGAGGACGAGCGGGTCCGGGCCCAGGTGACCGTCGACGACCTGGACCGGGACATCGCCCGGCTGGAGAAGGACGTCGACCAGGTCCGGGCCCGCAAGAGCAAGGACGAGGCGCGGCTGGCCGCCGGCACCGGCCCGGCCCGGGAGCTGGAGGCGCTCCAGCACGAACTGGTCTCCCTCAACCGCCGGCAGAGCGACCTGGAGGACGCCGAGCTGGAGCTGATGGAGCAGCGGGAGACCGCCCAGGCCGCCCTCGACGGGGTCGAGCAGCGGATCGCCGAGGCGCGCGAGCGGCGGGCGGCGGCCGAGCGGCGCCGCGACGACAGCCTCGCCGAGATCGCCAAGGAGGAGGAGTTCAGGCGCAGCGCCCGGCAGCCCCTCGCCGGCGACCTTCCGGCGGACCTCGTCGCGCTCTACGACCGGATCCGCGAGGACACGGGGCTCGGCGCGGCCCTGCTCACCGGCGCCCGCTGCGGCGGCTGCCGGCTGGAGCTCTCCGGCGCCGACCTGGCCCGCATCCGCCGGGCCGACCCGGACGAGGTGGTGCGCTGCGAGGAGTGCCGCCGGATCATGGTCCGCACCAACGAGTCGGGGCTGTAACCCGCGATGGCGGTGCGCGCGGTCGTCGTCGAGGCCGACGGCGGGTCCCGGGGCAACCCGGGACCGGCCGGCTACGGCGCGGTGGTCCGGGACCGGGCCAGCGGCGAGGTGCTGGCCGAGCGGTCCGAGGCGATCGGCGTGGCCACCAACAACGTCGCCGAGTACCGGGGGCTGATCGCCGGCCTGGAGGCCGCCGCCGAGCTGGGCTCCGCCGAGGTCGACGCCCGGATGGACTCGAAGCTGGTGGTCGAGCAGATGTGCGGCCGCTGGCAGATCAAGCACCCGGGGCTGCGCCCGCTCGCCGCGCAGGCGGCGGCGCTGGTCGGCCGGTTCGCCGCCGTCCGGTTCCAGTGGATCCCCCGGGAGCGCAACCGGCACGCCGACGCCCTCGCCAACGCCGCGATGGACGCGGCCGCCGCCGGCGCGGCGGCGCCGCCCCCGGCCGCCGAGCCGCCACGCGAGGTGGCCGGCCCCGACTCCGCCGCCCGGACGCGCGCCCGCGAGGCCGCCGCCCGCGCCGCCACCCGGGGCGCCGGCTCCGACCCGGCCACCGCCCCGGCGTCCTGGGAGCCGCGCCCGAGCGACACCGCCACCCGGCTGATCCTGGTCCGGCACGGCGAGACCGAGTTCACCGCGCAGCGCCGCTACTCCGGCCGCGGTGACGTGCCCCTGTCCGAGCGGGGCCGGGTCCAGGCCCGGGCCACGGCCGCCCGGGTGGCCGCGCTCGCCCCGGCCGTCGCGGCCGTGGTCAGCTCACCCCTGTCCCGGTGTACGGCGACCGCCGAGGCCATCGCCGCGGCGCTCGGCGGCATCCCGGTACGCCAGTTGGACGACCTGATCGAGTGCGACTTCGGCGCCTGGGAGGGGCGCACCTTCGCCGAGGTGCGCGAGGGCTGGCCGGGGGAACTGGACGCCTGGCTCGCCTCGACCCGGGTCGCGCCGCCCGAGGGGGAGTCGTTCACCGAGGTCGGGGCCCGGGCAGCCCGCGCCACCGACGCGCTGCTGCGGGCGTACCCGGGGGAGACCGTCGTCGTGGTCTCGCACGTCTCGCCGATCAAGCTGGTGCTGCGCGACGCGCTCGCCGCCGACGACGCGTTCCTGCACCGGCTCTACCTCGACGCCGCCGGCATCTCCGTGCTGGACCGCTGGCCCGACGGCGGCGTCGCGGTCCGCTCGGTCAACGACACCGCCCACCTCGCCGACCTCTGATCGACTCCGCCGCGCCGTTCGGCGCAGGCGGCAGTCCGTTCGGCGCATCGTTGTTCGCCGATTGCGTGACCGGCGTCACTTGGTCGTAACGTCCGCCCGTCACATGGCGAGATACGACCCCCGGAGGTGTGTCGCATGGCCGAAGCCGAACCGGAGGCGCCCGACAGGGTGCCGCCCAGGGCGCGGGCGAAGGACCGCAGCCCCTGGAACTGGTTGCTGTTCGTGCCGCTCGTGCTGCCGCTGATCCCAGCGTTCTTCAACGCGGACTCCCCGCGGTTCCTCGGCTTCCCGCGCTTCTACTGGCTGCAGTTGGCCTACATCCTGCTCGGCGTGGCCGTCACGACGCTGGTCTACCAGATGACCAAGAGGCGGGGTGGGCAATGATGTGGCGGGACCACCTGACCGAGATCATCGTCTTCACGGCGCTGTTCCTGCTGGTCAGCGTCATGGGCTTCGTGGCGGCCCGGTGGCGCGCCCCGCAGGACATGGCCCACCTCGACGAGTGGGGGCTGGGCGGGCGCAGCTTCGGCGGCTGGATCACCTGGTTCCTCATCGGCGGCGACCTGTACACGGCGTACACGTTCGTGGCCGTGCCGGCGCTGATGTTCGGGGCCGGCGCGGCCGGGTTCTTCGCCGTGCCGTACACGATCGTGATCTACCCGATGGTGTTCCTGGTGCTGGCCCGGCTGTGGTCGGTCTCGCACCGGCACGGCTTCGTCACCCCGGCCGACTTCGTCCGCAGCCGGTTCGACTCGCCCGTGTTGGCGCTGCTCGTCGCGATCACCGGCATCGTCGCCACGATGCCGTACATCGCGTTGCAGCTCGTCGGCATCGAGGCGGTGCTGAAGACGATGGGCGTCACCGGTGAGAGCACGGTCGCCCGGCACCTGCCGATCATCGTGGCGTTCGCGATCCTGGCCGCGTACACGTACCAGTCGGGGCTGCGCGCGCCGGCCCTGATCGCGTTCGTCAAGGACACGCTGATCTACGTGGTGATCCTGGCGGCGGTCTTCTACCTGCCGCACAAGCTGGGCGGCTGGGGCGACATCTTCGACGCGGCCGACGCGAAGTTCGCCGCGACGCCGAACCCGAACGACGGTGTCCTGCTCAACGCCAACAACCAGCTCCAGTACGTCACCCTGGCGTTCGGCTCGGCGTTGGCGCTGTTCCTCTACCCGCACAGCATCACCGGCGTGCTCGCCACCCGCAACCGGGACGTGATGAAGCGGAACATGTCGGCGCTGCCGGCGTACAGCCTGCTGCTCGGGCTGATCGCGCTGCTCGGCTTCATGGCCATCGCGGCCGGGGTCAAGCCGCTGCCCGGGGCCAAGGAGGGCACCTTCGACAGCAACACGGTCGTGCCGGTGCTGTTCGACCAGCAGTTCCCCGACTGGTTCGCCGGGCTCGCGTACGCGGCGATCGGCATCGGGGCGCTGGTGCCGGCGGCGATCATGTCGATCGCGGCGGCGAACCTGTTCACCCGCAACATCTACAAGGAGTACCTGAAGCGGGACGCCACCCCGGCGCAGGAGGCGAACGTCTCGAAGATCACCTCGTTGGTGGTGAAGGTCGGCGCGGTGGCCTGCATCGTGTTCCTGGACCCGCAGTTCTCCATCGACCTCCAGCTCATCGGCGGCGTGATCATCCTCCAGACGCTGCCGGCGGTGGCCCTGGGCCTCTACACCCGGTGGTTCCACCGGGGTGCCCTGGTCGCCGGCTGGGTGGCCGGTATGGGCCTGGGCATGTGGATGCTCTACCAGATCGGGAACCCGGCCACCGGGAAGAAGCACTTCGCCGGCTCGGCGTTCCCGCTGAGCGAGTTCGGCTTCGACACCCCGAAGACGATCTACGTCGGGATCGTCGCCGTGCTGGTGAACCTCCTGGTCGCCGCCCTGCTCACCCTCGTCCTGCGGGCGGTGAAGGTGGCGGACGGCACGGACGGCACCAGCCCGGACGACTACTTCGCCGACGAGGGCGACCCGCGCGTCACCCCCGGCACCCGCTCGGGCGCGGACGCCGCCCCCGAACCGGTCGCCTGACGTGTGACGAGGGCCCCCGCTCGTGGCGGGGGCCCTCGTCACGGTTCCGCCGCCCGTCAGCGGCGGGTGCGCCCCTCCAGGGCCCGGTTGAGGCGGGCGAGCATGTCCGCGAGGGTGCCGCGGTCGTCGGCGGTCCAGTCGCCGAGGATGTCCCCGTACAGCCGGGTGCGGGCGGCCCGAACGGCGGCCATCCGCTGCAGGCCGGCGGCAGTGGGGGAGATCACCGTGCCCCGGCCGTCGCTCGGGTCCGGCGTACGGGCGATCAGGCCGTCGCGCTGCATCGCGGAGACCTGCCGGGTGACCGTGGAGCCGTCGAGGTTGAGCCGGGCGGCCAGCGCGGAGACGTTCTGCGGGCCGGCGGCGGCCAGGTGGCGCAGGATCACGTACGCCGCCCGGTCGAGCACCCGGTGCTCGGCGGTGCCATTGGCCCGCCGCGTCGCCTCGCCGAGCCGCATCAGCAGGGCCACCTCGGTCTCGATCCGGCCGAGGGTGGCCTCGTCCCGCTCCGGTTCGCTCGTCAGCTCGTCGCTCATAGCTGTATGATACAAGAAAATTACCTGCACGATACAGCTATCTGGGGAGGCGGAGTGGATCGGCGTACCGAGCCCAACCGCAGTGCCATCTACGCCACCACGCTGGTGGCTTTCCTCGCCATCGCCGGCATCGCCGTCGTCGACCCGATCCTGCCCGCCATCGGCGAGGCCATCGGCGTCACCGCCTGGCAGGTCGAGCTGCTGTTCACCGCGTACATCGCGGTGATGGCCGTCGGCATGATCCCGGCGACCCTGGCCAGCGGCCGGTTCGGCTTCAAGCCGGTGCTGATCGCCGGCGTCTCCGTCGTCGGCGTGGCCGCCATCGGAGCCTCGTTCAGCAACGACATCGTGCAGCTGTCCGTGCTGCGCGGCGTGTGGGGCCTGGGCAACGCGATGTTCTTCGCCACCGCCATGGTGGTGCTGGTCAACCTCGCCAACGACCGCGAGTGGGTCGTCGGCCTCTTCGAGACCGCGCTCGGCCTCGGCTTCGCCGTCGGCCCGCTGCTCGGCGGCCTGCTCGGCGAGGTCAGCTGGCGGCTCCCGTTCTTCGTCTGCGGCGTGTTCATGGTGCTCGCGCTGGCCGTCGCGGCCCGCCGGCTCCGCGAGCCGGCCACCCGGCAGGCGCCCGTACGCGTCGGCGAGATCTTCTCGACCTACCGTAAGCCGGCGTTCGTCGCCCTCTGCGTGGTGACCGCCGCGTACAACTTCGTGTTCTTCGTCGTGCTCGGCTACACGCCGCTGTTCCTCCACCTCGACGTCGTCCCGCTGGGCCTGGCGTTCACCGGCTGGGGCCTCGGCCTGGCCGCCGGCATCCTGCTGATCGGCCACCGGCTCGCCCACCGCATCGGCGCGGTGCAGACCGTCGGCGTGGCCGTCGCCGGCCTGCTCGTCTGCATGGTCCTGTTCGCCACGTCGAGCGGCACCGCCGAGTCGCTGGCCGTCCTCGTGCTCTCCGGCCTGTTCATGGGCCTGGCCAACGCCAACCTGACCGACCTGGCGCTCGGCCTGGGCTCCGGCGACCGGCGGGTGGCCACCGGCGCGTTCAACCTGGTCCGCTGGGGCGCCGCCGCCCCCGCCCCGATCATCTCCGGCAAGCTCGCCGAGCACGGGCTGGCGTTGCCCTTCTGGGTCAGCTTCGCCGTCCTCGGAGTGGGCGTGCTCGTCTACCTCGCCTTCGCGCACGTGATGGCCGCCGGCTACGGCGAGCGGGTGCTCTGGTCGCGCTGGAACCGCGCCGCCGCCGGGGCGGAGCGCGCCCCCGAGGAGCCGGTCGGCGAGGCGTACTGAGTCTGCCGTTCCCCCGGCCGGGCCGCCCCGCCGCAGCCTTCCGCGGCGGGGCGGCCCGTCTTGTCGTGAGCCCGCCCCGCGTCGCGGAGCCGTTCAGCGCAGCGCGCGCCAGAGCAGGTACAGCCCGATGACCGTGCCGAACACCACGATCAGGGCCTTCAGCAGCACCGGCGGCAGCCGCCGGACCAGCCGCGCCCCGGCGTACCCGCCGACCAGCGTCGCCGGGGCGACCACCGCGACGGCCGCCCAGTCCACCGGGCCGAGCAGCGCGAAGACCACGAGCGTGGTGAACCCCACCACGGCCGAGAGCAGGTTCTTGATCGCCGAGACCCGGGCCAGCGTCGCGTCCAACACCAGCGCCAGGCCGGCGACCAGCATCACCCCGAGCGCCGCGCCGAAGTAGCCGCCGTACACCGCGCCGACCCCGACCATGGCCTGCACCGTGACGGTACGGCGGCGCGGGGCGAGGTCGGCCGGATGGCCGACCAGCCGGCGCAGCGGGTCCTGGAACGCGAGTACGGCGGTGGCCGCCAGCACCAGGAACGGCACCACCAGCTCGAACGCCCGGGCCGGGGTGGCCAGCAGCAGCAGGCAGCCGGCCACCGTGCCGGCGACGGCGGTGGGCAGCAGCGTCCACACCGCCCGCCCCCGCGGCAGGTCCGCCCGGCTGCCCGCCACGCTGGCGACGTACCCGGGGAAGACCGACACCGAGTTGGTGACGTTCGCCGGCACCGGCGGCAGGCCCGTCGCGATCAGGGCCGGGAAGGTGATCAGGGAGCCGCCCCCGGCCACCGCGTTCACCGTGCCCGCGGCGAGACCGGCGGCGAGCAGGAGCGCGGCGTCGGAGAGGTCCATGATCCCCCGAGATTAGTCCGTGCGGGTCGGCTCTCAACCTTTCCCCCGTCCGCCGCGTCGTAGCCGGTGACGGCCTGACGAGGGGAGCGCGACGTGCACGGTCACGGGGGAGGGAGCGCGGGTGGATGACCCGGACTTCCGCGAGTTCGTCGAGGCCCGCTACGGCGACCTGCTACGCACGGCGTACCTGCTCACCGGCGGCCGCGACGCGGCGCAGGACCTCGTGCACGAGGCGCTGCTGAAGACGATGCGGCACTGGCGGCGGGTCGACGAGCCGCTGGCCTACGTCCGCCGGGCGATGGTCAACGAGCGCACCAGCGTGTGGCGGCGGATCGGGCTGCGGGAACGGCTCACCGCCGCCGTGCCGGACGGACCCGGCCCCGACACCACCGACGGCGTCGCCGTCCGCGACGAACTGCTGGCCGCGCTGGACCGCCTGCCGGTACGGATGCGCACCGTTCTGGTGCTGCGCTACTGGGAGGACCTGCCGGAGGCCGAGGTGGCCGCCGTCATGGGCTGCTCCGTGGGGACGGTGAAGAGCCAGGCGGCGCGGGGGCTGACCCGGCTGCGGGAGGTACTGGCGCCGGGTGGGCACGTGCCCGGCGAGCTGACGAGGGGGCGAGCATGAGCGTGGACGAGCTGCGGGCCGGGCTGGCCCGGATCGCCGCCGGCGTGGTGCCGGACGAGGACCCGTACGGGCGGCTGCTGCGGCACGCGCGGCGGCGATGGCGGCGCCGGTTCGCCGGCTACGGTGCGGCGGTGGCCGCGCTGCTCGTGGCGGCGCTGGCCGGGCCCGCGACGCTCGGCGCGGCCGGGCTGCCCTGGGGCCCCGACGACCGGCGCCCCGGCGGCGGCTACCCGGTCGACTCGCCCTGGACCTGGCGCCTGCTCGACTCGCCGCCCCGCGGCAGCCTCGCCGGGGACGCGAACCTCGTCGCCGAGCTGACCCGCGTCTTCGGCGCCGCCCGAGACGAGTTCGGCATGGCGGAACTGCCGACGGTGCGGATCCTCTGGATCGACGAGTCGGCCGGCTTCCGCCAACTGGTCGTCGCCTACCACTCCGACGACTCCGCGGCCCTGGTCACGCGCGAGGCGCCGCTCGGCACGCCGCCCGGGAAGCTGGTCGACATCGGCGGGTACGCCAACCTGCGACCGGAGCCGTTCACCGTGCTGGACCTCGGCTTCGGCTCGCGTACGGTGCAGCGGACCTGGACGCTCGGGCTGGCCCCGGCCGGCTGCGCCGTCTCGTACGCCCGCTCCGCCCGCGTCGTCGGCCCGGCCGTGCAGCGCCGGTGGACACCGGCGCCCATCGGCGACCACATGTTGGTCGAGCCGGGCTTCGCCCAGGGCTGGTGGCGGGTCGAGTGCGACGGCCAGACCCGCCAGGAGGGGCCGATCGGGTTCTCCCGCGAGCTGCACGGCAAGGGCGCCGTCCCGCCTGACCTGCCGAGGGACGACCGGCCGGCCACGAGCGCGCTCATGCTGGACGCGGAGATGGTCCGCCCTGCGGCGGAATCGTGGCGGGGCCTGGCGAACCTCGGCGGCCTGGCCGAGCCGACGCCGGTGATCCGGTGGGCGGGCCGGCTGGACGGCGAGCAGGCGGTGCTGCTGGGATCACCGGGGAAGGGTCCGCTGGTGCTCCACGTCGGCTCCGGTGACGGCGGCCTGCTGGCGCTCGCCACGGAAGAGCAGGCCACCCCCGACGACACCGAGACCGCCGCCACCAGCCGAGCCGGCTGGCCGCTGGTCGCCACCGGCATCACCCCCGCGTACGACCTCGCGGCGGTACGGGTACCGGCGCGCTCGGGTGGCCACGCCGTCCTCACCGACCGGCTGCTCGTGGTGCCTGCCCGGGCCACCGCCGTGCGGGTCGAGGCCGTGGCGGACGGCCGCGTTCGGGCGGCTGCCCCGGTAGGCGCCGGCGCGGCGGAACTGACGCTCCCGGTGGGGGCGGAGGTGACCCTGCGGGCGCTGGACCGGAACGGCCGGGTCGTGGCCTCGGGGCGGCTGGTGGAGTTGGCCGAGGGGGAGCGGCTCTTCGACGAGCGGATCGTGTCGAACTGGTGAGCGCCGGTCCAGGGGCGGTCCGGGGTGGAATCGGCGGAGGTGCCGGCGTCGTTAGACTGAGGGCGCGACGGACGAGTCGACCGGGCGGTCGCGTCGACGGGCTGCGGCCCGTCGCCGAGGAACGTCCGGACTCCACAGGGCAGGGTGGTTGTTAACGGCAACCCGGGGTGACCCGCGGGACAGTGCCACAGAAAACAGACCGCCGCCCCCGAAAAGGGACGGTAAGGGTGAAACGGTGGGGTAAGAGCCCACCAGCATCCCGGGCGACCGGGATGGCTCGGTAAACCCCACCCGGAGCAAGGCCAAGAAAGGGCCGTCACCGCGAGGCGACGGTCCGCGCAGACGCTTGAGGGTTGCCCGCCCGATGTCTGCGGGTAGGCCGCTGGAGCCTGCCGGCGACGGCAGGCCGAGATGGATGGCCGCCGCCGGCGCGAGCCCCGCGAGGGGTACGCGCCGGGCACAGAATCCGGCGTACAGGTCGACTCGTCCGTCGCCCACCAGGTCGCAGCCTCGATCAAGGCTGCGACCTGGTCGCATGTTCAGGCGTCGATGGCCGTTGTTGGTCAACAGTGGCCGGCGTTTGACGGCCTGGCGACGGCCTGACGGCCTGGAGACGGCCTGACGGCCTGGAGACGGCCTGACGGCCTGGAGACGGCCTGACGGCCTGGAGACGGCCTGACGGCCTGGAGACGGCCTGATCTTGGCTGCGGAGCTTCAGCTTGGAAGAGCGTGCTCAGCGGTCGTGATGCCCGAAACGCCTGCGGCCGCTGGTCCGCCGGGTTGCGTCTCGTGCCCGCTCGTGCCCGCTGCGCTCCACGGTTACTGGCCCACGGATGGCCCATGCCGGCGTTGGACTGCGGAGGCAAACCCGGATCAGGCGAGTCACTCGTCGCCACGGATACGGGCGTGCAGGTGCATGTCGTGCCGGCCGTCGGAGTGGATGGCGTCGCTGCGTTTGGTGCCCTCCAGGAGGAACCCGGATTTGACGGCGACGCGGCAGGAGGCATGGTTGTGGGTTGAGTGATCCAGGTGCAAACGATAGAAACCGGCCTCGCCGAGTGCCCAGACGCTCAGGGCCGTCAGCGCCCGGAAGGCCACGCCTGCTCCGCGAGCGGCCGGGAGCACCCAATATGCGCACCCTGCGACACCATCATCGAGGTTCATGCTGCCCATGGCGATGCGCCCCAGCACCTCACCGCCGCCGCGCGTCATCGCCCAACTCGCGCCCGTCTCCTGCTCCCAGGCCTGGCGATACTGTTCGAACCACTCACGGACCTGGTCTTCAGATGCGGGTTGGCGAGTGTGCCAGTGTTGGATCTCGGGGTCCTGGTACGCAGCGAAAAAGACCGGCGCATCGGAAGGCTCCCAAGGTCGCAAGAGCAGGCCACCCTGGGCGGAAAGCACCGGTTGGGGATTGGCGGCGAGGGCGCCGGCGGAAATAGCAGGTGGCGTCGAAAGTGAGGACCGCACCCGCTTATCCTCTCCTGGCGACGATGACCTGCGTCAAGTTCCCGGGCATAGACCGTCCAGCCTCCCTCGCGGAAGGTGGCCGCCGGACTGCCCCCATCCCGGCAACTCAAGATTGTCCGGTCACGCCTGGTCTTCGGGCTGCCCAAGAACGACCGGGATCGGCGCATCCCGCTGCCCGTGACGGTGGTCGACGCCCTGAGGGAACACCTCGACTGGTGCAAGCCTGTAGAGATCACCCTGCCGTGGGAGGACCCGTTCAGCGATGAGCGGGTCACCGTGCCACTCGTGCTGACCACGCCGCGCACGGGTGCGATCAACCGCGCGACATTCGACGGCAAGAGCTGGAAGCCCGCGCTGATCGCCGCCGGCATCGCGCCGACCAGGGCGACGGGCATGCACGCGCTGCGGCACTTCTACGCCTCGGCGCTGCTCGACGCGGGGGAGAGCATCAAGGCCCTGGCGGCGTACCTCGGTCATGCCGACCCCGGGTTCACGCTCCGGGTCTACACCCACCTGATGCCGGCCAGCGAGGAACGCACCCGCCGGGCGATCGATGACCTGTTTCGGGACACCGGCCCGGGGCCTGACGGCCTGGCGACGGACTGAGCGCGATCGTGACGGTAGTTTGCGCAGGTCAAGGCGGGTTTCCGTAGGAGTATCCGGCGTACAGGTCGACTCGTCCGTCGCCCACCAGTTCAGAGCCGCGATCAAGGCTGGACCGCGCTGCCTCAGTCTGGAAAGGCGAGATTTCGCGTTAAAAGATCGAGTCCTTCACGTACATCAGCGCGTAGAGGGCGATCCAGGCGACTTGCAGTGCAACGCCAATCGAGCCGCCGACAAGCCCTAAGACTGCTATCGCACGGCAAAGAGCGTGAGCGCTTGCACGCATCCCGAAGACGCCGAACACGACGCCGGTGACTCCGAGAAGGGCGCCGAATTCAAGGTGCGGGAACAGCGGCATCCAGACCACGCCTCCGGCTAGCGCAAAGAGCGATAGGGCCGGGCCTGTGTAATCGATGACCGGGCTTCGGCGCTCGCCCTGTCTGTCAGGGTGAGTTGATGCCAGCGGCAGGTCGGCGACCAAGGCCTCCAGCTCACGGTAGGTCTTCGCGGCATAGGCCTGCCCTGACCGATCGCCGAGCTCGGCGAGGGTCAAGCGCCCCTCGCTGGCAGCGGCACCGAGCCGGGCGACGACAGCTTCCCGGTCACGATCGGACACCCGCAGGTCGTTCACAAGCAGAGCCTACTGATGACCTGGTCATGCTGATGGGCTCTAGCTAATTCTCGCTGTGCCAGGTATGCCGTGATGGCATCCCTCTTCGCCTCGATGCCAGTTGGGCGGTTGAGCTGTCAGAGCGGATCTCTGAGGAGGGCCGGGGTTCGGGGCGGAGCCCCGAGGTCTTCCGTTCTTGTGGCTCGTAAGCGTGGCCGGCCGGCCCGGCCGATGCCGGCCGGAGGTCGCCAGCAGGCCGGGGCCGGGCCGGCGCGGCCCGCTTTGCGGGCCGCCTTGATCCTAAAGGGGGGAAATTCGGCAATGTGTGGGCCTTGGCTGCTGTTCCGTCACGGAAGATGCTTGACACTCGCGTCCCACCTGATGCTTGACATGATCACCGTTCGGCTTTCTTGATCACGTGTTGACTAGACAGCGCACGGCAAGGCGTGTCTTGTGCCATACGCGGTCTGTGATCCGGGACGGGGTATCACGATCGCCTCGGAACACAGCGCCACGAGATCCTTGGGCGGCCCGAAGCCCGGGCCGATCCGAGGTTGTGGTACTCAGCGCCTGGTCTCGTACCTGGTCAGGACCACGCCGTCAGGGAACGTCCGGGTCTCCACCAGGGTCAGGTTCACCCAGTTGTCCAGGGCCGCAAAGAACGGCGTGCCGCCACCTACCAGGACCGGATGGGTGACGATCGCGTACTCGTCGATCAGCCCGTCCCGCATGGCCACTGCGGCGAGTGTGGCGCCGCCGATATCCATGGGGCCGCCGTCCTCGGCCTTGAGCCGGGTGATCTCGGTGGCCGCGTCGCCGGTGACCAGGCGGGTGTTCCAGTCGACCGTGCTGGTCGTCGAGGAGAACACCACCTTCGGCATGTCCCGCCAGCGGCGGGCGAACTCGATCTCCGCCGGTGTGGCACCCGGCTGCTGGTCGGCGGTCGGCCAGTGGGAGCTCATCGTCTCCCACAGTTTGCGCCCGTACAGCGCCATGCCTGTCGCCCTCACCCGGTCGGACCACCACTGGAACAGCTCGTCGCTCGGCACACTCCAGCCGAGGTCGTCGCCGGGCGCAGCGATGTAGCCGTCCAGGCTCAGGTTCATGCCGAAGGTCAGTTTTCGCATGGTGTCAGCCTCCCGTGAGTCGGTACTCGGCGTACAGACCAACACGGCGCGGAAGAATCATCGGTCAGGCCACACCGAGGGCCGGTTCACCACCACGCCAGGACCCCGTAGCGCCAGGACGACGATACGATCTCCGCACTTATCTCTAGACCAACCGTCAAGCAACACCTGGGACGGATTCACTGCCAAGCATCAGGTGGGACTCGACGTCCTTGGAAGGTCACCGGGCGGCGAAAGTACCCCAACCCGACGCCCCGACTGTTGATCATGTTATTGCCTTGGCGCGCGGTGGCGCTCACGGCGAGGAGAACTGGGCGACGGCACATCAGGACGGGTCGTCACGACTGGACCCGATCTCGGACGTCTACCTCTCGCACCTCCTCCAGGACCTACGGGACACGTGGAGCGACCACTACATCTGGCGCACCTACTTCGACGGCCGCCGGCCCGCTTCCGCTCAGGGCACGTGGCTGCTCACTGAACACGAAGACGACGACGACCACGACGACGATGATGAACTATGGGTGCGCCTTGACTTCGGGGAACGTCAGGCCGCAGCTACTCGCGATCATGAATCCCCACAGCGCTACAGATTCAGCGACGCGCTGCTCGTCAGCCACGACGGCAACGGGTTCGAGCTGTTGGCCCTCGATGGGATGCCTGACGAGGGATGGTCGAGCCGGTTTACCCCCTGCTCTGACTGAGGCCCCTTGTGCCCTGGACGACTGCTTGCTGGCCCAGCGGCATGCTAATGGCACGCCGGGCTGCTCGATCCACCGGTTTGCGGGGCGTCGGCCAGGGTAGCCCCAGGCAGCGAATTGCCGCGACGAGGAGACGCGACGAGGAGACGTGGGTGCAACGCGGGTGGCCGCCGGGCCGGCTCAGAGCCTGATCACGGGAGGGCGCTTCCATGGTCCAGAGGTTGCGCCCGGGCGTCTGGCGGATCTCCGAACACTCCCGCGTCTCCACCGCAGAGCTCTTCTTCGACGTGGTGTTCGTCTTCGCGTTCATTCAGGTCACCACGCTGATGACCGCCGACAAGGGTGGGCTCGGTATCGTGCACGGGCTGCTTGTCCTGGCCCAGCTCTGGTGGTTGTGGTCGCTCTTCGCCTGGCTGAGCAACCGGGTACGGGGAAACTACGGCCTCACCAGGTTCACCCTGCTGGCGGCAACGCCGGTGATGTTCGTGCTGGCGGCTGTCACGCTGGACGCGTTCATGGGCGTTTCCGGCAGCGTGGCAGCCCCCCTCGGGTTCGTCGGCTGCTACGCCACAGTCCGGGTTCTGTACCTGGGACTGCGCTGGTACGCCACGCCGAGCCTGCGGGGCCGCGAGATCGCGTCGCTCACCGTGCCGGCGCTCGCCGCCATCGGCCTCCTGCTCGGCGCCGCGTTGCTGCCGCTGGCCGGGCTCGCCAGCGCGACAACGCTGGCCGGCCAGATAGCCCTGTGGGTACTGGCCATCGGCATCGACTACGGCGCCGGGATGGCGCTACCCGTGCCTCGGCGGGTCTTCTCCGCCCGGCACTGGGCCGAGCGACACAACCTGATCATCATCCTGGCCTTGGGCGAGGTGCTGGTCTCGATCGGCGTCACCGGCCAATACCTGCACACCTCATCGAGTTTTCTCATCGCCTCGGCGCTCACCGCGGTCATCGTCGGCTCCCTCGAATGGATCTACTTCGACCTCTCCGCGCTCGTCGGAGAGCACGCACTGCGCACCGCCGACCCGCTCCACCGGGTACGACTCGCCCGGGACGCCTACACCTACCTGCACCTACCCATGATCGCAGGGATCATCCTGCTCTCCCTCGGACTGAAACACACGCCCGGCCTCATCGAGGCCGTCCACTCCTACAACCGCGGCGAGCCGCTCGACCGCACCGGGCGGTACGCGATGTACGGCGGCGTCGCCCTGTTCCTGCTCGCCCACGCCGGGTTCCACGGGCGGCTCGGTCACGGCCTCCTTATCGTCATCTGGCCCCGACTCGCCGCCGCCGCGCTCCTGCTGGGCCTGCTGCCCGTCACCGCCTGGCTCCCTGCTCTGCAGGCCCTGGCCTGCCTTGCCGGGGTCTGCCTGGTGACGGCTGGCACCGAGTTCCTCATCAGTCGCCGGCACCGGTGGCGACTGCGCCAGACGCTCTTCGAGGAGGCGGAGGGCGAATCCCCGGCCAGAGGCAACAGCGACTCGGGCGGAGGGGCTGTCCCGTAAGAGTCGACGCGGGCTGCCACCGGAACACATCGCTGACCATCCGCCGAAACGTCGAAGAGCTTGACGGACGTCGACGCAGCCTGGCTTGAATCGGGTTTGGAACAGGGCGGCTGACCTGCTGCCGGTAGAGCGGATCTCCTTCGCACCGGACTCTGCAGCAAGACAACCTCCTACGCGTCGTACCTGGAGTTCCCTTGGAAACGGGTTCTCCAGCGGCCTGGTCGGGGCGGGCCAGTGTTGGAGCACCACGCTCGCCGCCGGCAGCACTGAGCCTGTCTACGTGTATGCCTACCGCAACGGCATGAAGGTCTACATGGGCTGGCAAGGGATCAACACGGGCCAGCACAACGTGTTCCGGACCTACGGCACGTTCACCTCGCCCTACCTCAAGCTTTCCGTTAGCTGACGGCCGTGGAAGCCCCGCGCGCCCTCCCAGGGGCGCGGGGCCAGGGCGAATCGCGTAGCCGGGCGGTGAGGCTCTGAGCAGAAGCGTTCCCACGCCGCGCACCGGCAGAAATTACGGGCCCGAGAGGATGGCCGGTGGCGCTACGCACCGTGCTCCGTCGTGGGCAGCAACTCGTCGGAGAGGTCGGCCGGTAGGACGGGGTGAGCCGTACCCGAACCTCGCCCGGACCGGGCTCAGGGGTCGGAAGTTCTCCTACCCGGAGCGCGTCCGCGGCGGGACCCGGCCGCTCGTACCAGACAGCGCGCATCAACTCACCCCTCCACCAGGAGCCTTGCAGCCATCGCTCACGGCTCTCCCGCAAGATCCCGCCCGGCTCCAGGGGCAACAGCGGCCAGCGCTATCCGATGCCCGCGGGGCGGAACTCGTGCACCACCTCGATCGGCCCGACGATGTGCGCGTTGAACTCGTCCAGCTCCTCGGCCGGCACCCAGAGCTCCAGGATCGTCCTGCCGCCGGCCTGCCGCACCGGGTACCGGCTCAGGAAATCCGACTCCACCCGGAAACGGGTCACGTATCCCACGCCCGAGGCCGGAACGTTCCAGTCCCGCGCGATCATGATCGCGTACTCCTCGTTCAGGACCGGATAGAAGATGGGCTGGTCCGGCAGGCGGGGCGGCCAGCTGCGCCATCCCGACTCGCGTACGAGATCCAGCTCCTGCGGCCCGGTCGGGCGCCACAGTACGGTCGTACCCTCGTCGCTGTTCATGTCGACCTCGCCGCTCGGACCTCCGCCGAGCCCGGACGGTACCGGCGGACGCCGAGCCGGCGCCACGGCATTTCGGCCCCTGCCACCGCCGGTCAGGCGCACGGCGACGGGAGCTCAGACCGAGCCCGGTCCGCCGTCGCTCGTGATGCCCGCGTCGATGGCCAGGCCGTCGTTTCCCCCGCCGCCCTTGCCGCGGATGGTGCCCCGACGGGTTCTCCGTACGTCGCGGGCGATCTGCCGGCTGGCGCGCCGGGCCGCTTCGAGGGCCTCCTCGCGACTGCCCGGCCGCGCGGCGGTCCTGCGCCGGCGCAGCCGCAGGACGGCGGCAACGCCCAGGCCGAGCAGCAGCGCTCCGGTCAGTACCCACGCCGCCCCTTGGCCGCTCATGGGCCGACGGTAGCGAGGATCGGACGCGGGCGGCATCCGACGACCGATCGACATTCGTCGTCTGATCCGCTGTGCGGATCGGGCCTGCTACCGTTCCGCCTCCGCGTGCGAGGCGCGGGGCGGGCCGGGTTCGGCCCGGCACAGGCCGCCGCGGAACTCGACCCCCGGCACGCCCTCCAGCAGGGCCGAGACGTCCACGAGGGACGCGAGCGACCTGGCCACGTCGCGTCGCAGCTCGGCGGCCGCCGACTCGACGTCGTCCTCCTCCCGCGCCCAGTCGATGTCCGCCCGCCGCAGCTCGGCGACGGCGTGCTCGGCGAGGGCCCCGGGGTCGGTGACGGCCACCTCGACCCGGCAGTAGAGGTGCAGCGTCCGCGTCGAGGGGGTGCCGGCGTTCGTCATGCCATCAGCATCGTCGACCGGTCGCGGCCCGCCGGACGCGCCACCCGTGGCCGACGCGGCGGTCACCCCGCCGCGCGGATCTCGTCGCGTACGCCCCGCTGGAAGTCTCGGGCCTCGCGGCCACCCGGCGGCGGGCCGCCGAGCCGGGCGTCGATCGCCCGCTCGATCAGCGCCGTCCCGGGGTGGCCCAGCTCGACGAGCCGCCGGCCGGCCGCCACCTTCGGCAGCCACACGCCGTCCCGGCAGCGCACCAGCGAGCGGCACGCGCCGAGCACGGCGTCCTCGGCCCCGGCCGCCGGTTCGTCGCCGGGCGGCGTCGGGAGCGCGAGCCACCAGGTCAGCGCCTCGACCAGCAGCCGGCGCAGGTCGGCCGGCGCCAAACCGGCGAACATCTCGACTGCCGGCGGCCCGAGCAGGCACAGCCCGTCCTGGTGCAGGATGCTGCGGTCCAGCCCGTACCAGAACCGGCCGTCGGCGGCCGGCCGCTCGTCGCCGGACCAGGTCACCCGGAACGGCATCCGCGCGCCGGTGTTCAGCTCCACCTCGAACCCGGGGTCGGGCGTGCCGGCGCCGGCCACCGCGCGGCGGTAGACGACCAGCTCCAGCCCCCGGGCCGGGCAGGGCAGCGCCTCGTGTCGCAGCCGGGCCACCAGCTCCCGCTTGCGTCCGTCGGCCAGGGCGTCCGCGCAGACCAGCGCCACGTCGATGTCGCTGCGCCCGACCTGGTACGCGCCGAGGGCGACCGAGCCGGCCGCGTACGCCCCGACCAGGTCGTCGCAGAGCACGTCCCGGGCCGCCGCCACCAGGTCCGCGAGGTACCGCCGTACGTCAGTGTCCATGCCGCATTGTGGCCCGGCGGCCGGCGGGCGTCCGCCCGGCCCGGCGGTGTCGGCGCCGCCCGGCGGTGTCGATCCCGCCCGGCGGTCGATCCCGTCCTGGCGGTGTCGGTCCGGCCCAGCGGTGTCGGTCCGGCCCAGGGCTCGTCGGTCACCGGCCCGGTCACCGGCGGTGCGACCGCCCCGCCCCGGGCCGGCGCGGCCCGCTGCCCGGTTTCGCCGTTCCGGCCCAGGCGGCGGACAGCACGTCTACTGTGGAGATCGTCGGCGGCGTTCGCGGCATCCGGTGGCGGGCGGTCGGCTCGCGGTGCACAGTGATCCCATGAGCGACAGCGGAAACGGTGGTCACTACTACTGGTGCATCCGGCACCACCGGGTCGAGACCGATGCCGACGTGTGCGCGGCGCGGTACGTTCTCGGGCCGTACGCCTCGGCGGCCGACGCCGAAAATGCCCTGCAGCGGGTGCGGGAGCGCAACGAGGCGTGGGAGGCCGAGGACGCCCGTTGGGCCGGGGAGGACAGGTAGACGGCGCGGGAGGGCCCGCGTCGAGGAACTCCGCGCCCCGCGGGGCGGCGCGCGGGAGCATGTCCCCGAGGAGGGTACCCAGATGGCCGAAGCACAGGAGGCCACCACCGGCCCGGCCGCCGAACGTATCACCGCGCAGAAGACCGCCGCGGCGCAGCGGGCCGCGGGCGCGACCCGGGCCACGGCCGCGCGCCGGGCCGGCCTCGGCACCACGACGGCCCGTGGGGCGACGGTCACGAGGGCGTCCCCGAACGCCTCCGGCGCGGGTGCCGGGCTGGCACCGGTGCGGACGACGCCCGCGACCAGGGCGGTAGCCGCGCCGGCACCGGCGAGGCAGCCGGCCGCGAAACAGACCGCCGCTGAACAGACGACCGCGAAGCAGCCTGCCGCGGAGCGGACGACCGCGAAGAGGGCTGCGGCGAAGAGGGCTGCGGCGAAGAAGGCTGCGGCGAAGAAGACGGCCGCCACCACGGCGCCCGCCAGGAAGGCCGCCGCGAGGAGAACGGCCGCCACCACGGCGCCGGCCAGGAAGGCCGCCGCGAAGAAGGCTCCCGCGAAGAAGGCTCCCGCGAAGAAGGCTCCCGCGAAGAAGGCTCCCGCGAAGAAGGCTCCCGCGAAGAAGGCCGCGACCAGGAAGGCGCCGCCGAAGAAGGCCGCGACCGCCAGGACCGCCGCGGAACGGGCGCCCGCCAAGGCCACGGCGAAACGGGCCCCGGCCGCCAGGAAGGCCGCACCGAAGAAGGCTCCGGCCAGGAAGACGACCGTGGCCGCCGAGAAGAAGACTGCGGCGGCGAGGAAGACCACCGCAGCGGCCAAGACGACCACCGCGGCGGCGAAGAAGACGACCACCGCGGCGAAGCGGGCACCGGCGAAGAAGACCACCACCGCGAAGAAGGCCGCCGCGACCAGGCCCACGGCGGGTGCCCGGAAGGCGACCGCGAAGAAGGCGCCGGCGAAGAAGGCGCCAGCCGCCAGGACCGCCGCGAAGCGGGCGCCCGCCAAGACCACGGCGAAACGGGCCCCGGCCGCGAAGACCACCGCCCCGAAGAGAACGCCGGCCCGCAAGGCCACCGGCTGAGGCCGGCGCCGGGCGGCTGAGGGGCCTCCGCCACGCCAGGGGAGGCGGAGCGCGCGTACCGCTGTCAGGATTGGCCCGTGGTGATCCGACGCGTACTGGCGCCCCGCATCGACTTCGGCGCGCTGCGCCGCGAACTGGGGCTCCCCGAGGGGTTCCCGCCCGCGGCGCAGCGCGAGGCCGACGAGGCGGCGGCCACTCCGCCCCGGCCCGCCGCCGACCGCACCGACGTCCCGTTCGTCACGGTCGACCCGGCCGGCTCGCGGGACCTGGACCAGGCGATGCACCTTGCCCGCCGCCCGGGTGGCGGCTTCCGGGTCCGGTACGCGATCGCCGACGTCGCGGCGCACGTACGCCCCGGCGGCGCGCTGGAGGCGGAGACCTGGCGGCGGGGGCAGACCGTCTACCTGCCCGACGGCAACGTGCCGCTGCACCCGGAGACCCTCAGCGAGGGCGCGGCGAGCCTGCTGCCCGACCAGGACCGGGCGGCCGTGGTGTGGACGATCGACCTCGACGCCGACGGCGGCACGGTGGCCGTCGCGCTGGAGCGTGCCCTCGTACGCAGCCGCGCCAAGCTGGACTACGTCGGCGTGCAGGCCGACGCCGATGCCGGACGGCTGCCGGCGCCGATCGCCCTGCTGCCCGAGATCGGTGCCCTGCTCACCGCGCGCGGCCTGCGCCGGGGCGCGGTGAACCTGCCGCTGCCCGAGCAGGACGTCGAGGCGGACGGCGACGGCTGGCGGCTGGTGCTGCGCGGGCCGGTGCCGATGGAGGACCACAACGCCCAGATCTCCCTGCTGACCGGGATGGCCGCGGCGGACATCATGCTGGCCGGGCGGATCGGGCTGCTGCGGACGATGCCGGCGCCGAAGCCGGAGGCGGTGGCCCGGCTGCGTACCGCCGCCGCCCCGCTGGGCGTCGACTGGCCGGACGACGCGAGCGTGGGCGAGGTGCTCGCCGGGCTGGACGCGTCGCAGCCCCGGGCGGCCGCCTTCGTCGACCAGTCGGCCGAGCTGATGCGCGGCGCCGCGTACACGGCGTTCGACGGCGAGCCGCCGGAGCACCCGGAGCACGGCGGGGTCGCGGCGGCGTACGCGCACGTCACGGCGCCGCTGCGCCGGCTGGCCGACCGGTACGCCACGGAGGTCTGCCTGGCCCTGCACGAGGGCCGGCCGGTGCCCGACTGGGCGCGGGCCGCGCTGCCGAGGCTGCCGGAGGTCATGGCGACCACGGACCGGACCGCGTCGGCGGCGACCCGCGGCGCCGTCGAGCTGACCGAGGCGGTCCTGCTGGAGCAGCGGGTCGGCGAGACCTTCCCCGCGGCGGTGCTGGACGTGGACGCGCCGCCGAACCGGCCGGGCGGGGCGCCGGACGGCCAGACGGGACCGGGGCGGCCGGGAAACGGGCAGGGCCGGCCCGGTCGGCGGCCGGGCGGCACGGTGGCGCTGGACGACCCTCCGGTGCGGGCCCGCTGCACGGGCGAGTTGCCGCTGGGGGAGCGGGTCCGGGTCCGGCTGGTCACCGCCGACCCGGTCGCCCGGAAGGTCCTCTTCGAGCTGGCCTGAGCCGCCGGCGGCCCGTGGGCAGTCTCACCCCGAGGGCACTCCTGCCGGTCGGTGACCTTTGCGAGGATGGGCGCATGGCATACGACGCGAGCACCCTGCCCGACGTGTCCGGGCTGACCGTCGGGATCATCGGCGGCACCGGCGACCAGGGCCGGGGCCTGGCCTACCGGTTCGCCCGGGCCGGGCAGACCGTGCTGATCGGCTCGCGGTCGGCCGAGCGGGCCGCGCAGGCCGCCGCCGAGATCGCCGGGCTGCCGCACCTCCCCGCCGGGGCGCGGGTCGCGGGCGCCGACAACGACGAGGTGGCCCGCCGCAGCGACGTGGTGGTGATCGCGGTGCCGTGGGACGGGCACGCGGCCACCGTCGCCGCCCTGGCGGAGCCGCTCGCCGGCAAGATCGTCGTCGACTGCGTGAACCCCCTCGGCTTCGACAAGCAGGGCCCGTACGCGCTGCCCGTAGCGGAGGGCAGCGCCGTCCAGCAGGCCGCCCGGCTGCTGCCGGAGTCCCGGGTCTGTGCCGCGTTCAACCACGTGAGCGCGCCGCTGCTGGCCGACCCGGAGATCGACCGGATCGACCTCGACGTGCTGATCTGCACCGAGGAGCGGGAACTGGTCGGTGTCGTGGCGGCGCTCGCCGCCCGGATCCCCGGCATGCGCGGCATCTACGCCGGGCGGCTGCGCAACGCCCACCAGATCGAGGCGTTCACCGCGAACCTGATCGCCATCAACAAGCGCTACAAGGCGCACGCCGGCATCCGCGTCACGGACCTGTGAGCGTCTCGGGCTGACCGTTGGAGACCTTGGTACGAACTGGCCCCTCCCGGGGCCGTTTCGTGCCAAGATCTACGGCTGGCGTGCCGCCGGGAGCGGATGACGGCGGTACCGGGGGTCGGGCGGGCCGACCGAGACGGCATTTTCGTCGAGCCCGTTGAAGACGACCAGCTCCGCCTCGGCGAAACGCAACTGTCGTCGTCGAGGTCCCAGACCAGCCAGACGCGGGTGAGGGGCCGGCCGGTCAGCCGGGCCAGTTGTGCCCCCTGCGCCGCCGCGATCTCCTCATGCCCGCGCTGCCAGTGCGGCCGGTAGGCGGGGATGCCGAAGTCGAACATGCCACCGATCGTGCCGGCCCGGCCGCAGGGGCGCGACCGGCTTTCCGGCGCTGCCGGCCAGGGGTGTCAACAGGGGCCCCCTGCTATATCGAAAGTGTTGACAGGGGGCCCTTCCTTGCACCTCAGAACGTGTGCTCGGCGGCCGGGAACGTGCCGCCGCGGACCTCGTCGGCGAACCGGCGGGTCGCCTCGGTCAGCACCCCGGACAGGTCCGCGTAGCGCTTCACGAAGCGCGGCGCCCTACCGGTACGCAGGCCGGCCATGTCCTGCCAGACCAGCACCTGGGCGTCGGTGTCCGGGCCGGCGCCGATGCCGACGGTCGGGATCGGCAGCTCGGCGGTGATCCGCTTGGCCACCTCGCCCGGCACCATCTCCAGCACCACCGCGAACGCGCCCGCCTCGGCCACCGCCCGGGCGTCGGCGAGGACGTCCTCGGCCGCGTCGCCGCGCCCCTGCACCCGGTACCCGCCGATGGCGTGCTCCCGCTGCGGGGTGAAGCCGATGTGCGCCATCACGGGGATGCCGGCGCCGGTGATCGCGGCGACCTGGTCCGCGCAGCGCCGGCCGCCCTCCAGCTTCACCGCGTGGCAGCCGCCCTCCTTCATGAACCGCACCGCCGTGCGCAGCGCCTGCGTCGGCCCCTCCTCGTACGAGCCGAACGGCAGGTCGGCCACCACCAGCGCCTGCCGGGTCGCCCGTACCACCGCGCGGACCAGCGGCAGCAGCTCCTCGGCGGTCACCGGCACCGTCGTCTCGTAACCGAAGACGTTGTTCGCCGCCGAGTCGCCGACCAGCAGCACGGGTACGCCGGCGGCGTCGAAGATCGACGCCGTGTACTGGTCGTACGAGGTGAGCATCGGCCACCGCTCGCCCCGCTCCTTGGCGGCGAGCAGGTCGCGGGTGCGGACCCGCCGGGTCGCGGGGCCGCCGTAGAGGGCGGTCACCTCGGTCGGGGTGGACTCCACCATGACTGTCTCCTTTCCCTCGAGGCCGCGTGCGCGGTCCCCGGGTTCTGCCGCGATCGTCCCACCGGGCGGGTGACGGCGGCAGGGCGCAGTGGAGGATTTCACTCCCGGCGACCCACGACCGGCCGACCGGGCACCCGACGTGCGAGCCGGCCGGCCGGGCGCCCGACCCGCGGCTGGCCGGGCACCCGACGTGCCGAGCCGGACCGGCCGGCCGGGACCGGCTCAGCCGTGCTCGCGCCAGCGGTTGGTGATCGGCAGCCGCCGGTCGCGCCCGAACGCCTTCATGGAGATCTTCGTGCCGGGGGCGGACTGCCGGCGCTTGTACTCGGCCGTGTCCACCATGCGCAGCACCCGGTCGATCACCGCCGGGTCGTGGCCGGCCGCGACCAGGCCGTCGCGGCCCAGGTCGCCGTCGACGTACCCGATCAGGATGGGGTCGAGCACCTGGTAGTCGGGCAGGGTGTCGCTGTCGAGCTGGCCGGGGCTCAGTTCCGCGCTCGGCGGCTTGCCGATGGAGCTCTCCGGGATCGGCGGGGTCTCGCCCCGGTTGGCGGCGTCGGCGTTGCGCCACTTCGCCAGCCGCCAGATCAGCGTCTTCCACACGTCCTTGACCGGGTTGAACCCGCCGACCGAGTCGCCGTACAGGGTCGAGTAGCCGACCGCCAGCTCGCTCTTGTTGCCGGTGGTGAGGACGAGGTGGCCCTCCTGGTTCGACAGCGCCATCAGGATCACCCCGCGCACCCGGGCCTGGAGGTTCTCCACCGCCACCCCGGACAGCGACATGTTGGCCAGGTACGCGTCCACCATGGGCTGGATCGGCTGGACCCGGTAGTCCAGCCCGGTCCGCTTCGCCAGGTCCTCCGCGTCGGCGAGGGAGTGCTCGGAGGAGTGCCGGCTGGGCAGGGACACGCCGACCACCCGCTCGGGGCCGAGCGCGTCGACCGCGAGCGCGGCCACCACGGCCGAGTCGATGCCGCCGGAGAGCCCCAGCACCACCGACGGGAAGCGGTTCTTGTCGACGTAGTCGCGCAGGCCCAGCACCAACGCGCGCCACACCTCGGCCTCGTCGGCGACCGGCTTCTCGATCCCGCCCACCGCGGCCGGGCCGTCCGCCGGCGGCAGGGCGGCGTCGATCGGCGTACGGACCAGCCGCATCCCGTCGGCCAGCTCGCCGTCGGCGGCCAGGGGCGCCGCCGCGGCCGGCAGCTCGACGTCGTGCACGAGCAGGTGCTCGACGAACTGCGGGGCGCGGGCGAGCAGGGTGCCGTCCGCCGCCACGATCATCGAGTCGCCCTCGAAGACCAGCTCGTCCTGGCCGCCGATCATGTTGACGTACGCGATCGTCGCGCCGGCCTCGGCGGCCCGGCGGCGGACCAGCGGCAGCCGGATGTCGTCCTTGTTCAGCTCGTACGGCGAGCCGTTGATGTTGACCACCAGGCCCACCCCGGCCTGCCGGGCGACCGCGAACGGCCCGCCGGCCTGCCACAGGTCCTCGCAGATGGTCAGCGCGACGTCCACCCCGCCGACCCGCACGACGGTCAGCGTGTCACCCGGCACGAAGTAGCGGTCCTCGTCGAAGACGCCGTAGTTGGGCAGGTGGTGCTTGAAGTAGGTGGCGACGACGGCGCCCCCGTGCAGCAGCGCGGCGGCGTTGCGCGCCCCCCGGCCCGGCTCGGCGTCGGAGCTGATCTGCGGCGGGCCGTCGGCGTCCAGGTAGCCGACCACCACCGGCAGGTCGCCGAGCCCGTCGGCGGCCAGGTCGGCGGCGAGCCGGTGCAGCGCGGCCTGGGACGCGGCGACGAAGGACCGGCGGAAGACCAGGTCCTCGACCGGGTACCCGGTCAGCATCATCTCCGGGAACAGGACGAGCTGGGCGCCGGCGTCGGCGGCCCGGCGGGTCCACCGACGGACCAGGTCGGCGTTGCCGACGAGGTCGCCGACGGTCGGGTTGACCTGGGACAGGGCGAGACGCAGGGTGGGCATGACCTCATCTTGCCCCAGCCGGTCGGCCCCGACACGCGGGGCGGCGGAGCAGGCGCCCGGCCGGGCGGCGGGCGGCGGGACAGGGCGCCGGGGTGCCGCCGGGCGGCACGGACAGGCGCCGGGTGCCGGCGCGTCCGGGTGGCGGGGCACCGGGATACGCGTCCCGGTGGGTTCGCGTAACGTCTCCGTAAAGAGGTGGCGGGAGACTGGGCGGTCAGGGCGGACCGGCCAAGCCGGTGGCCGACACCGTGTCGCGAGGGGTTGGAAGTGGACCGTCAGCAGGAGTTCGTCCTCCGTACGCTGGAAGAGCGGGACATCCGGTTCGTCCGGTTGTGGTTCACCGACGTGCTGGGCACGCTCAAGAGCGTGTCGGTGGCGCCCGCCGAGCTGGAGGCGGCCTTCGAGGAGGGCATCGGGTTCGACGGCTCGGCGATCGAGGGCTTCGCCCGGGTCTTCGAGTCCGACATGGTGGCCATGCCCGACCCGACCACCTTCCAGGTTTTCCCGTTCGAGGGCGGGGGGAGCGGCGAGAGCGCCCGCATGTTCTGCGACATCCTGCTCCCCGACGGCGGGCCGTCCTGGGCCGACCCGCGGCACGTGCTGCGCCGGGCGCTGTCCAAGGCCGCCGAGAAGGGCTTCACCTTCTACACCCACCCGGAGATCGAGTTCTTCCTGCTGGAGAACGGCGCGCCGGACGGCTCGGTGCCGACCCCGGTCGACACCGGCGGGTACTTCGAGCACACCACCCACGCCGTGGCCCGCGACTTCCGCCGGCAGGCGGTGCTCGCGCTGGAGCGGATCGGCATCTCCGTGGAGTTCAGCCACCACGAGGTCGCCCCCGGCCAGCAGGAGATCGACCTGCGCTACGCCGACGCGCTGACCACCGCCGACAACATCATGACCTTCCGGCACGTGGTCAAGGAGGTCGCGCTGTCCACCGGCGTGCAGGCCAGCTTCATGCCGAAGCCGTTCACCGACCAGCCGGGCAGCGGCATGCACACCCACCTGTCGCTGTTCGAGGGGGAGCGCAACGCGTTCCACGACGCCGGTGACCCGATGAAGCTGTCCAAGGTGGCGAAGTCGTTCATCGCCGGGCTGCTCGTCCACGCCCGGGAGTACACCGCCGTCACCAACCAGTGGGTCAACTCGTACAAGCGGCTCTTCCCGCAGGCGCTGCCGGACCGGATCACCGAGAGCCCCGCGTACGTCTGCTGGGGGCACCTGAACCGGTCCGCGCTGGTCCGCGTCCCCGCGTACGGCAAGCCGAACTCGGCCCGGGTGGAGGTCCGCTCGCTGGACTCGGCGACCAACCCGTACCTGGCCTTCGCGGTGCTGCTCGGCGCCGGCCTGAAGGGCATCGAGGAGGGCTACGAGCTGCCCCCGGGCGCCGAGGACGACGTGTGGTCGCTGACCAGCGCCGAGCGCCGCGCCATGGGCTACGAGTCGCTGCCGGAGAACCTGTCCGAGGCGATCGACGTGATGGCCGGCTCCGAGCTGGTCGCCGAGGTGCTCGGCGAGCACGTCTTCGACTTCTTCCTGCGCAACAAGCGCGCCGAGTGGGAGCAGTACCGCCGCGAGGTCACCCCGTACGAGCGGCAGCGCTACCTGTCGCTCTAGGCCGGGGCTCCACGGGTTGCGCCGGCCCGCTATCGTCTCGATCACCGTCCCGGTACCCCCGCCGGGCGGAGACGCCTCGGGAGGCAGTCGGTGCTGGCGGACCTGTTCGGCGGAGCCTGGCAGAGCATCGTGTTCGGGGTCGTCGGGGTGGGGCTGATGGCGGCCGGCTTCGGGCTGGTCGACCTGCTCACCCCCGGTCGGCTGCGGGAGCTGATCTGGGTGCGGCGCAACGGCAACGCCGCGTTGCTGCTGGCCGCCAACCAGCTCGGCATCGCCGGGATCGTGTTCACCGCGATCCTCACCAGCTACAGCGACTTCGCCAAGGGGCTCGCCTCGACGGTGATCTTCGGCCTCATCGGCCTGCTGATCATGGCGCTGGCGTTCTTCGTGCTGGACCTGCTGACCCCCGGCAGGCTCGGCGAGATCATCTGCTCCGACGAGCCGCACCCGGCCGCCCGGGTCAGCGCCGCCACCCACTTCGGGGCCGCGCTGATCGTCTGCGCCTGCATCGCCTGACCGGGTCGCGGGCGGGGCGCGCCGGGGTGGTGTCGGGTGTCGTACCCCGGGCATAGCCTGCCGGGATGAACCGGACAGACCGCCTCTACGCCCTCGTCGAGGAGCTGCGAGCGGTGTCGCCCCGGCCGCGCAGCGCGCGCTGGCTCGCCCAGCGTTTCGAGGTCAGCTCCCGCACGATCGAGCGTGACATCGGCGCGTTGCAGCAGGCCGGGGTGCCGCTCTGGGCCGAGCCGGGCCGCACCGGCGGGTACGTCGTGGACCGGGCGCACACCCTGCCGCCGGTCAACCTGAGCGCGGCCGAGGCGGTGGCGATGGCCGTTGCGCTGCACCGCCTCGCGGGCACCCCGTTCGCGGCGGCGGGCGCCACGGCGCTGCGCAAGCTGGTCGCGGTGATGCCGCCCGCCGACGCCGCCGAGGCCCGCCGACTCGCCGGCCGGGTGCACCTGATCGGCGGTGGGCCCGCCGCGCCCGTCCCGGCCGTCGTCGCCGACGCGGTCGCCGCCCGTCGCGTCCTGCGCATCCGGTACGCCGACCGCGCCGGCGCCGCCACCGAGCGGGTCGTGGAGCCGCTGGGCTTCCTCGGCAACCCCCGACACTGGTATCTGCTGGCCTGGTGCCGACTGCGCGACGGCCCGCGGGCGTTCCGGGTCGACCGGCTCGTGGCGGTGACCGCGCTGCCCGAGGCGGTATGCCGCGAGCTGCGCCCCGACGAGCTGGACATCCCGCACGAGCGGGTCCGCCCGCTCAGCCTGGCCTGAGCGGCCCGGAAACGCCTCCGAAACACCGACAGGACGGTGTCGGCACACCCGTCGAGGCTGGTCGGTGACAGCGCCGGTCGAGGGGCCGGCGCGCCGCACGGGAGGCACACCATGACCACGACGAACGCGATCACCTGGTTCGAGATCGGCACCGACCGTCCGGCCGAGGCCGAGCGCTTCTACGGCGAGCTGTTCGGCTGGACGTTCGAGGAGCAGGGCGGGCCGGGTCGGTCGTACCGGGTGACGGACGGCGGGGCGGGGGAGGAGGGGATCGGCGGGGCCATCCGCGGTTCCGACGGCGCCACCCCCAACTACGCGATCTTCTACGCGCAGGTGGCGGACGTGGCGGAGAGCTGCCGGCTGGCGGAGGCGGCCGGCGGCAAGGTGCTGGTGCCGCCGCGCAGCGCACCGAGCGGGCTGACCTTCGCGCACCTGGTCGACCCGTCGGGCAACCACTTCGGGGTGTTCACGCCGCCGGCGGCGTGACGATGTCGCCGACATGGCGGTGTCCCGGTGAGCAGGACACCGCCATGTCGGCGACATGGGTGTGGATCAGCCGGGTCCGGCCGGGCCCGTCAGGCGCGCCGCGTCACTTGTCGCCGCGCTCGCCGTGCCAGCCGCCGCGCCAGCCGCCGTGGCCGCCCGCGCCGGGGAAGACGCCGGCCTCGACCGCCTTGGTGATCGCGTCGGCCTGCTCCTGGGTGAGCTTGCCGTCCTTGACGGCCTGGTCCAGCCGCTCCTTCAGCTTCGCCTGGCGGTCGGCGGCGTTCCCGTCGCGGTCGCCGCGCTCCGGCCGGTCGGCCTTGTGCTGCTCGCGCACCTTCTCCAGGGCGGCCGTCACCTTGTCGGTGGAGACGCCCAGCTCCTTGGCCAGCGCCTCGGCGAACTCGGCCTGCCGGTCGGCGCGCTTCGACTGGTCGGCGTCCTGACTCGCGCTGGCGCTCGGCGCCGGGGTGGCGTCCCCGGCGAACGCGACGGCCGGCGCCGCGATTCCCACGCCTAGCACGCCGGCGGCCGCCAGCCCGACCAGCAGGCGCTTCTTCGAAATGGTGCGGGACATCTGTCCTCCAACTCGGCACTCGTGTGCGATGACCTCACCGACAGTGACCGGACGAGCTGGGCGGAAGCCGTGGCGACCCTGTCAACAGGCTGAAAACCCGAGGTGGTGGCCGGGCAAAATTGGTTGCCGAGGTACGCCGTGCCGGCGCAGGGTGGGCCGAGCCGAGCAGGGAGGCGGACGTACCCGTGGCAGCCCCCACCATCCGACAGACGGCGCTGCCCGACGCGCGCTCCGGGCCGTACGGGATCACCGTGGGCCCCGACGGCGCGCTCTGGCTGACGCTGGTCCACAGCGGCGGCATCGCCCGGGTGGACCCCGGCGGCGCGGTCGAGACCCACCCGGGGGACGCGGCGAGCCGGCCCCTGGCCATCACGACCGGCCCGGACGGGGCGCTGTGGTTCACCCGGTCCGGAGACGACCGGATCGGCCGCCTCACCACCGCCGGGGAGGCGACGTCCGTGGCGCTGCCCGCCGGCACCGCGCCGTGCGGCATCGCCGCCGGGCCCGACGGCGCCCTCTGGTACGCGGGCATGAGCAGCGACACCGTCGGCCGGGTGGGCACGGACGGGGCGGTCACCTCGTTTCCGCTGCCGGTGACCGGGGCGTTCCCGTCGATGATCGTCGCCGGGCCGGACGACGCGCTGTGGTTCACCCTGAACCAGGCGAACGCCGTCGGCCGGATCGCGCCCGACGGGGTGGTGGCCCTGCACCCCCTGCCGACCGAGGCGGCCGGGCCGGTCGGCATCACGCTCGGCGTCGACGGCGCGCTCTGGTTCGTCGAGATCGCCGCCGGTCAGCTCGGCCGGATCACCGCCGACGGCCGCATCGCGGAGTTCCCGCTGCCGGACCGGGCCGCCCGGCCGCACGCCATCGTCGCCGACCCGGCCGGCGGCTGCTGGTTCACCGAGTGGGCGGCCAACCGCATCGGCCACGTCACGCCGGACGGCCGGATCGAGACGTACGACCTGCCGACCGGCGCGAGGGCTAGGCGGGGCGGACGGCTGGGGCGACCGTCAGGGTGCCGGTCGTGGCGTCCAGGGTGGCTGGGGTGCCCAGCGGGACCGTGAGCTGGCCGTGGCCGTGGCCGATCGGCAGGCCACCGAGGACGGGTACGCCGAGGTCGCCGAGGCGCTCGGCCAGCACGTCGGCGACGGTCGTGTCCCAGCCGTCCGCGCAGTCGGTGAACTGGCCGACGGCGACCCCGGCGACCCGGTGCAGCGCCCCGGCCCGGCGCAGCTGGGTCAGCATCCGGTCGACTTTGTACGGCGGCTCCTGCACGTCCTCGACCAGCAGGATCGCCCCGGTCAGGTCGGGCATGTCCGGGGTGCCGACCGAGGCGGCGATCAGACAGAGGTTGCCGCCGAGCAGCGTCCCGGTGGCGCGGCCGGGGACGCGTACGCCGGACGTCTCCTCCTCGGGCACCGCGGCGACGGTGACCGGCTCGGTGGTCATCAGCGCGGCGTGCAGCGACTCGGCCGAGCGCGGCGGGGTGCGCTCGTCCAGCCAGGCCGCCCCGGGGCCGTGCACGCTGGCCAGCCGGGCACCGCGCCACAGCGCGAGCTGCAACGCGGTGATGTCGGAGAAACCGGCCACCACCTTCGGGTCCCGCCGGACCGCCGCCATGTCGACGGCGTCGACGACCCGCTGGGCGCCGTACCCGCCGCGCGTGCAGATCACCCCGCGCACCCCCGGGTCGCCGAACGCGGCGTTCAGGTCGGCGGTGCGCAGCTCGTCCGTCCCGGCCAGGTAGCCCCGCCGGGCGTACGCGTTCGGCGCGAGCACGGGCCGCAGCCCCCAGCCGGTGAGCAGCTCGATGCCCCGGGCCACCCGCTCCGGCCTGGTCGGCCCGGACGGGGACACCAGCATCACCGTGTCCCCGGGACGAAGCACGGGCGGGCGCCGGACACCGTCGTCATCGCTCACATCCGCTGAGCCTAGTTTGGCAGGAGTGGGCCCGGGGGGACGAGGCGTGACTGGCGGGCGGGGGCACACCGGATAGCCTCGACGGCGTGGGAACCGCGCTGGTGATCGAGAACGATCCGACCGACGACGTCCGCCGGCTGGGGGAGTGGCTGGTGGAAGGGGGGCTGGAGCTGCGGGTGCTGCGCCCGCACGCCGGCGACGAACTCCCCGCCGACCTCGACGGGTACGTGGCACTGGTCGTGCTCGGCGGCGAGCAGCAGGCGTACCCGCTGCCCGACGGCTCCCCGGGCGCCCCCTGGTTCCCGGCCCTGGAGGGGCTGCTGCGCAAGGCGGTCCGGCACCGGCTGCCGACCCTCGGCGTCTGCCTCGGCGCGCAGCTGCTCGCCACCGCGCACGCCGGGCTGGTCGAGCGCAGCCCGTCCGGGCCCGAGGTCGGCCCCGCCGTGGTCGGCCGGCGTGACGCCGCCGAGGCCGACCCGCTGTTCCGGTACGTGCCGCTGATCCCGGACGTGTTGCAGTGGCACTCCGACGAGATCACCGAACTGCCGCACGGGGCGACTCTGCTGGCCGCCTCCACCCGCTACCCGCACCAGGCGTTCCGCCTCGGCGACCGGGCCTGGGGGCTGCAGTTCCACATCGAGTGCGACACCGCGATGATCGCCGACTGGGCCACCGACTCCACGCTGCTCGCCGAGCTGGGCTACGACCCCGAGCTGGTGGTGGCGGCCTGCGACCGGGTGATGGCCGACGTCGAGGAGGTGTGGCAGCCCTTCGCGATCCGGTTCGCCGCCCTCGCCCTCGGTGAGCTGGCGGACGACACGGTGCGGCGCGGTCTTCCGCTGCTCGGGCACTGAGCCGTGCTGAGCAGACCCACCCGGGGGCGCCTGGCCCGCTACGGCTTCGGCACGGCCGAGGGCGACGGTGGGGCGCGCGCGGCCGACCTGCTCGGCCCGGCCGGGCTGGGCCTGTGGCGGCCGGACGAGCAGGAGCCGGTCGACGAGCGGGCCGCCGAGCTGCTCGCCGCCCTGTCCCGGGCCGCCGACCCGGATCTCGCGCTGCGCCAACTGCACCGCCTCGCCGAGGCCGAGCGCCGGGGCGGCGGCCAGGAGGAGGAGCCGTCCGAGCTGCTGGAGGCGCTGTACGCCGACCCGGGGCTGCGGCGGCGGCTGCTTGCCGTTCTCGGCGCCTCGGCGGCGCTCGGCGACCACCTGGTGGCCAACCCCCGGCAGTGGCCGGTGCTCGACACCGAGCCGGACGGGCTCGCCCCCACCGCCGAGGGGCGGCTCGACCTGGCCGCCGCCGCCCGCCGCACCGCGTCCGACCAGCCGGTCGCGGTGCTGCGCCAGGCGTACCGGGTGGCCCTGCTGCGGATCGCGGCGGCCGACCTGACGGGCGCGCGGAGCCTGGAGCAGACGATGGCCGCGCTCTCCGCGCTGGCGGACGCCACCCTCACCGCGGCGTACGGAATCGCCGTCGGCGAGCTGCCCGAGGGCACCGACCCGCCGCGGCTGGGCGTGGTGGCGATGGGCAAGTGCGGCGGCGGCGAGCTGAACTACGTCTCCGACGTCGATGTGATCTTCGTGTGCGCCGAGGACGACGACCTGCCGGCGGCCACCGCGGTCGCCACCCGGCTCATCCACGTCTGCGGGCTGGTCGCCTGGCCGGTCGACGCCGCGCTGCGTCCCGAGGGCAACCGGGGGCCGCTGGTGCGCACCCTGGCCAGCCACCTGGCGTACTACCGCCGCTGGGCGCGTACCTGGGAGTTCCAGGCGCTGCTCAAGGCCCGCCCGGCGGCCGGCGACCTGGACCTGGCCCGGGAGTGGATCGACCAGCTCGCCCCGCTGGTGTGGCGGGCCGCCGAGCGGCCCGAGGCGGTCTCCGACGTCCGGTCGATGCGTCGCAAGATCATCGACAACATCCCGCCGAAGGAGCTGGAGCGCGAGATCAAGCGCGGCCCCGGCGGGCTGCGCGACATCGAGTTCGCCGTCCAACTGCTGCAACTGGTGCACGGCCGGGGCGACGAGTCGCTGCGGGCGCCGGGCACGATCCCCGCCCTGCGCGCCCTGGTCACCGGCGGCTACGTCGGCCGGGCCGACGGCGAGGCGCTGCTGCTCGGGTACCGCTTCCTGCGCGGCGTCGAGCACCGGCTCCAGCTCCAGGGCCTGCGCCGCACCCACACCGTGCCGGCCGACCCGGCCGCGTTGCGCTGGCTCGCCGCCGCCCTCGGCTACCAGGCCACGCCGGGCCGCAGCGCCGTCGAGGAGTTCCGCGCCGAGTGGGTCACCCACGCCACCGAGGTACGCCGGCTGCACGCCAAGCTGCTGTACCGGCCGCTGCTGGAGTCCGTGGCCCGGGTGCCGGCCGACGGGCTGCGGCTGACCCCGGAGGCGGCCCGGCACCGGCTGGAGATCCTCGGCTTCGCCGACCCCGCCGGGGCGCTGCGCCACCTGCAGGCCCTCACCGGCGGGGTGAGCCGCACCGCCGCCATCCAGCGCACCCTGCTGCCGGTGCTGCTCAGCGAGTTCGCCGACGCTCCCGAGCCGGACCGCGGGCTGCTCAACTACCGGCAGGTCTCCGACGCCCTCGGCAGCACCCCCTGGTACCTCCGCCTGCTGCGGGACGAAGGCCCGGTGGCCCGCCGGCTGGCCCGGGTGCTCTCCTCCTCCCGGTACGCCGCCGACCTGCTGGCCCGCGAGCCGGAGGCGCTGCGGCTGCTGGCCGAGGAGAACGAGCTGACCCCGCGCACCCACGAGGTGCTGTGCGAGGGCTTCGCCGCCGCGGCGGCCCGGCACGCCGACCCGGTCGAGGCGATCCGGGCGGTCCGCGCGCTGCGCCGCCGTGAGCTGCTACGGCTCGCCTGCGCCGACGTGCTGAGCCGGGCCGGCTCGCTCGCCCCGACCCCGAGCCGTCCGGATCCGAGCCGTCCGGACCCGAGTCGTCCGGATCCGAGTCGTTCGGATCCGAGCCGTCCCGACCCGAGACGCCCGGACCCGAGCCGTTCGGATCCGAGCCGCGACCCGGCCGCCCGGCCCGCGCCGGGCCTCACCCACGTCACCGCCGTCGGCGCCGCGCTGGCCGACGTCACCGACGCCACCCTGGCCGCCGCGCTGCGTACCGCGCGTGCCGCCCAGCCGGCCCTGCCCGGGCTGCGGTTCGCCGTCATCGGCATGGGCCGGCTCGGCGGGTACGAGTCGAACTACCTCTCCGACGCCGACGTGCTCTTCGTCTACGACCCGCCGCCCGGGGCCGACGAGCGGGCGGCCGGCGCGGCCGCGCACGCGATCGCCGAGGAGCTGCGCCGGCTGCTGTCCGCGCCCGCCCCCGACCCGCCGCTGGGCGTGGACGCAGACCTGCGCCCCGAGGGCCGGCAGGGCCCCCTCGTCCGCAGCCTCGCCGCGTACGCCCAGTACTACGCCCGCTGGTCGAAGGTGTGGGAGGCGCAGGCGCTGCTGCGCGCCCGGTTCGTCTGCGGGGACGCCGACCTCGGCGCCGAGTTCGAGGCGCTGGTCGACCCGGTCCGCTACCCGGCCGACGGGCTGACCCGGGAGCAGATCGTCGAGATCCGCCGGATCAAGGCGCGGGTGGAGCACGAGCGGCTGCCCCGGGGCGCCGACCCGGCCACCGACACCAAGCTCGGCCGGGGCGGCCTGGCCGACGTCGAGTGGGCCGTACAGCTGCTCCAGCTCCGGCACGCCGGACGCCTCCCCGCGCTGCGTGGCACGCGTACCCTCGACGCGCTCGCGGCGGCCGCCGACGCCGGCCTGGTCGACCCGGCGGACGCCACCGCGATGGCCGCCGGCTGGACCCTCGCGGCGCAGGCCCGCAACGCGCTGATGCTGGTACGGGGCCGCGCCGGCGACCAGCTGCCCCGGCACGGCGTGGAGCTGGCCGGGGCGGCCCGGCTGCTCGGCCGGGACGACCCCGGGGAGTTCCTCGACGAGTACCTGCGCACGGCCCGCCGATCCCGCGCCGCGATGGAGCGCGTCCTTGATGCCTGACGTGCGAGGAAGGGCCCCTTCCCATCGCCCTTCGCAGAGCAGCGGCCCCCTGGTGACACCCGCGACGGCGGCGGCCGGCGCCGCGGCGCTCGCGGCGGCCCTGCTGGCGGTGGCGTTCCTGCTCGCCCCGCCGATGGGCACCGACCTGGCCGCCCAGGTCGCCCGCGCCGGGTTCACCGGCCGGCACGGCGCCATCCCCGTCGACCTCGGCTGGTACGGCGGCGTCGACCAGTACGGCTACAGCCTGCTCACCGCCCGCCTGGCCGCCTGGACCGGACCCCGCCCGCTCGGCGCGGTCGCCGCGGTGCTCGCCGCCGGGGCGCTCGGTTGGCTGTTCGCCCGGCACCGGGCCCGCCGCCCGGTGCTGGCCGGGCTGCTCGGCGCGATCGTGCTGGTCGGCAACCTGGTCAGCGGCCGGATCACCTTCGCCGTCGGGCTGGCGTTCGGCCTGCTCGCCCTCTGCGCGGTCGCCGCCGACCGACCGCCCCGCCCCGCGCGCCTGGTCCTGGCCGGGCTGCTCGCCGCGCTCGCCACCTGGGCCAGCCCGGTCGCCGGGCTGTTCACCGGCCTGGCCGGCGCGGCGTTGCTGCTGGCCGCCCTACGCCGGGGGCCCGGCCCGGGACGGCCGCTGCCCGGCGGCTGGCGGGCCGACCGGCCGCTCGGCGAGAGCCTGACGCTCGCCCTCGCCCCGGCGGTCGCGCTCGCCCCGATGGCGCTGCTGTTCGGCAACGGCGGCACCCAGCCGTTCAGCGCCGAGTCGATGCGCATCAACGTGGCGCTGGCGGTGGCGGTGTTCTTCCTGCTGCCGCGCCGCCGCCGGGCGCTGCGGGCCGGCGCCGCGCTGACCGTGCTGCTGCTGGTCGCCGCCCAGGCGGTGCCCACCCCGATCGGCTCCAACGCGCTGCGGCTGCCGATGCTGTTCGCGCTGCCGCTGCTCGCCGCGTACGCCCCGCTGCCGGGGCCGTGGCTGGCCGGCCTGCTCGCCGCCGTCGTCTGGTGGCAGAACCCGGTGATGACCAGCGACCTCGGCCGGGCCGGCTCGCCCGAGAGCGCGCGGGCGTTCTACCAGCCGCTCGCCGACGAGCTGGCCCGCCGGCAGCCGGTGGGCCGGGTCGAGGTGGTGCCGCTGCGCGACCACTGGGAGTCGGCGTACCTGCCGGACACGGTCCCGCTGGCCCGGGGCTGGGAACGGCAGGTCGACACGGCCCGCAACCCGCTGTTCTACGAGGGCGACCTGACCGCCGACGGATACGCCGCCTGGCTGCGCCGGGAGGCCGTCGCGTACGTCGCGCTGGCGCCGGACAGCGTGCCCGACCGGTGGGGCCGGCAGGAGGCCGCCCTGGTCGCCGAGGGCCAGCCGTACCTGCGGGAGGTGTGGCGGGACGCGACCTGGCGGCTGTACGCCGTGACCGACCCCGCCCCGCTGGTCGGCGCGCCGGGGCGGCTCGTCGACTCCGGGCGGGCCGCCGTGCGGTTCACCGTCGACGCCCCCGGCGACGTGCCCGTGCGGGTGCGGTGGTCGCGTTGGCTGACCCTGACCGGGTCGAACGGCTGCCTCGCCCCGGGTCCGGACGGCTTCGTCACGGTGCGCGGGGCCACGCCCGGGGCGTACCGCGTGAGCAGCTCGCTGCGGCCGGCCGGACAATGCTGACCGTGGACCGTTCCCGTCTCATCCGGTACGTGGGGCTCTGCGGCTCCGTGCTGCTGTCGCTGTCCGCCTTCCTCGGCGGCGCGCTACCGTCGTCCCCGCTGCGTACCAACCCGGTCAACATCTGGCGGGCCGAGCACGGGCCGGTCGTGGTGCTCGCCTGGCTCGCCGGCACCGCGCTGATGGCGTGGGCCTGGTGGTCGCTGCGCGATCGGGTGCCGTCCGCGCGGTGGGCTCTGGTCACCGCCGGGCTCTGGGTGCTGCCGCTGCTGGTCGCGCCGCCGATGGCCAGCCGGGACGTGTACGCGTACGCCTGCCAGGGGGCGAGCTACGCGGCCGGGATCAGCCCGTACGAGCACGGCGTCTCCACGCTGCCCTGCCCGTGGCTGGACACCATCTCGTACATCTGGCGGGACACCCCGGCCCCGTACGGGCCGCTGTTCGTGGTCCTCGCCGGTGCGGTAGTCAAGGCCACCGGTTCGCTGACCGCGAGCATCGTGGCGTTCCGGGCGCTCGCGGTGGCGGGGGTGGCGCTGACCGCGTGGGCCCTGCCGGCGCTGGCCCGCCGGTGCGGGGTGCCCGTCGGGCGCGCGCTGTGGCTGGCGCTGGCCAGCCCGCTCGTCGGCGTGCACCTGGTCGCCGGCGCGCACAACGACGCGCTCATGGTCGGCCTGCTCGTGGCCGGGCTGGCCGTGGTCGCCGCCCGCCCCGGCCGCCCCGGCCCGCTGCTGGCCGGGGGGGTGCTGCTCGGGCTGGCCGTGTCGATCAAGGTGACCGGACTGGTGGTGGTGCCGTTCGCCGCGCTCGCCGCGATGACCGGGCCGTACCGGATCCGCACGCTGGTCCGCGACGGCGGATGGGTCGTCGGCGGCGCGGTCGCCACGGTGGCCGGGGTGACCGTCGCCGCCGGCCTGGACTTCGGCTGGATCGGCGGGCTCTCCACCGGCGGCGCGGCCGTCGCCTGGACCTCGCCGCCCACCGCGGTCGGGCAGACCGCCGAGTACGTCGCGCGGCTGTTCGGCGCCCACGTGAACGCGCTGCCCGTGGCCCGCGCGCTGGGCGTGGTGGTGCTGGCCGGGCTGCTGCTGTGGCTGTGGTGGCGGGCCCGCACCAGGGACCCGCTGCGGCACGCCGGGCTGGCGCTGGCCGCCACGGTGGCGATGTCGCCCGTCGTGCACCCCTGGTACTGGATCTGGCCGCTGACCGTGCTCGCCGCCACCGCCCGGCGCGGCGTGTGGTACGTGGTGGTGGCGCTGGTCGGGGCGTTCCTCATCCTGCCGGACGGCACCGGGCTGGCCCGGTGGACCAAGATGCCCGGTGCGCCGCTGATGACGTTGTTGCTGATCTGGGCGGCTGTGCGGTTGGTACGGTCGGCTCGGGCGGCCCGCGAGCCGGCCCGCGCTGCCGAGGGAGCCGACTGAACAGAGGTGTGCCGGTGAGCGTTGCCGGCGACCTGTCCGCCCCGCCCGCCCCGCCCGCGGCGTACGCCCGCCGGGCCCGCTGGGCCGGGCTGCTCGGGGCGGCGCTGCTGGCGGTCGCCGGCTGGCTCGGCGGGGCGCTGCCCGAGCTGACCGACGGCACGCTGGCCGGCATCTGGCGGGGCCGGAACGGGCCGGCAACGCTCGGCTGCTGGCTGGTTGGCACCGCGCTGACGGTCGGGGCGTGGTGGACGCTGCGCCGGGGCGCGCCGTCGACCCGGTGGGCGTACGTGACCGCCGGGCTCTGGCTGCTGCCGCTGCTGGCCGCGCCGCCGATCGGCAGCCGGGACGTCTACTCGTACGCCTGCCAGGGCTGGTCGTACGCACACGGGCACGACCCGTACCGGGTGGGGGTGGCGGCGGCCGGGTGCCCGTGGCTGGACTCGGTGGCGCCGATCTGGCGGGACACCCCGGCCCCGTACGGGCCGCTGTTCGTGCTGCTCGCTGCCCTCGCGGCGACCGCCGGCGGCGGGCTGGCCGGGGCGATCGCGCTGCTGCGGCTCTTCGCCGTGGCGGGGCTGCTGTTGGCCGCGCTCTGCCTTCCGGGGCTGGCCCGGGCCGCCGGGGTGCCGACCCGGCGGGCCGCCTGGCTGGCGCTGGCCGCCCCGCTGGTCGGGGTGCACTTGGTGGCCGGCGCGCACAACGACGCGGTCGCGCTCGGCCCGCTGCTGCTCGGCCTGCTGGTGCTGGTCCGCAGGCCGGGCCGGCCGTCCGCGCTGCTGGCGGCCGGGGCGCTGCTCGGGCTGGCCCTGGCGGTGAAGGCGACCGCGCTGGTGGTGCTGCCGTTCGCCGCCCTGGCCGCCGTGCCCGGCCGGTACACCTGGCGGGCGCTGCTGCGCGACGGCGGGTGGCTGGCCGGCGGCGCCCTGGCCGCGCTGGCGGCGACCTCGCTGGCGTCCCGGCTGAGTCTGGGCTGGCTCGGCGGGCTGGCCCACACCGGCGACACCGCGCAGTGGACCTCGCCGCCCACCGCCGTCGGCTTCGTCGTGAACTACGTCGGCGAACTGGCCGGACTCCGGCCGGGCGCGGTGCCGGCGGCCCGGGCCGCCGGCCTGGCGGTGCTCGCCGTGCTGCTCGTGGCGCTGTGGGTCCGGGCCTGGCGCTCGCTGCGCCGCCTGAACGACGCCCGCGAACGGGTTTGCGCACTGGCCGCGGCGCGGCCCCGGGTGGTGCTGCTCGGGTCGGGCTTGGCGCTGGCCGCCACGGTCACCCTGTCCCCGGTCTTCCACCCCTGGTACGCGACCTGGCCCCTGGCGCTGCTGGCGTTCTCGGTGCTCCCGGTGGGCCGGACGGTCTGGTTCGTCCTGCCCGCCGCGGTCGCGTCCTTCCTCACCCTGCCCGACGGCACCAGCCTGGCCCGGTTCGCCAAGGCGCCGGGCGCGGTCGCGATGACGGCCCTGCTCGTGGTCCTGGTGGTGCGGGCCGCCCGGGTCGGTGGGGTCGCCCGGACCGGTGGGGTCGCCTGGACCGGTGGGGCCGTCGGCGAGCGGGGGGACGGCGGGGAGGCGGCCGACGCCGGGGCCGGGCGGCCGGACAGCTGACCGCCGGGCCGGCCGGATGCCGCCGTTCAGCCTGGATCGACCGTGCGAACGGCGGCACCGCGCGTTCCACAGAGCGGCGCGGCGTGGGCACCGCCAGGTGGGGTCGGGCCCTGTGGAGCTGCCCCGCCTGTGCGCCCGGGCTCCCCTCTCCATTGGCCCAGCCTTGCGGGGCCGGCGTGCGGCCAGGCCTCGCGGGCTGGCGTATGGCGTTGCGGGCTGGCGTGTGGTGCGGCGTGTGGCGGGGTGGCGCGGGGCGTTGCGGGCTGGCGTGTGGTGCGGCGTGCGGCGGGGTGGTGCGGGGTGCGGCGGGCTGGCGTGTGGTGCGGCGTGTGGCGGAGTGGCGCGGGGCGCCGCGGGCTGGCGTGTGGTGCGGCGTGTGGCGGGGTGGCGCGGGGCGCCGCGAGCTGGCGTGTGGTGCGGGGTGCGGCGGGCTGGCGTGTGGTGGGGGGCGGTGGGCTGGCGTGTGGTGGGGGGCGTCGCGGGCCGGGCGGGCGGAGCGACAGGCGGTCCGCCACGAGGTGCGGCGGGGGACCGTGCCCCGTTCACGCGGGCAGCTCCACAGGGGCCGAAGGACAGTGGCTGCGGCGGGCGCGACGCGGACCGTGCGGGCGGCACGGTCGGACGACGCTCGCGAACGCGGCCGGGCCGGCCCCACGGAAGCGGAGCCGGCCCGGCCGGTGCTGGAGGAGCGTGCTGACCCGAGGCTCAGCAGTCGAAGTACATCGCGAACTCGTGCGGGGTCGGGCGCAGACGCACCGGGTCGACCTCGTTGGCCCGCTTCCAATCCACCCAGGTGGAGATCAGGTCCGGGGTGAAGACCCCGCCGTCGAGCAGGTAGTCGTGGTCGGCCTCGAGCGCGTCGAGCACCTCCGGCAGCGAGCCCGGCACCTGCTTGACCGTGCCCCACTCCTCCGGCGGCAGGTCGTACAGGTCCTTGTCGATCGGCGCCGGCGGCTCGATCTTGTTCTTGATGCCGTCCAGGCCGGCCATCATCATCGCCGAGAACGCCAGGTACGGGTTGCTCGACGGGTCCGGCACGCGGAACTCGACGCGCTTGGCCTTCGCGTTGCTGCCGGTCACCGGGATACGGGTGCAGGCGGACCGGTTGCGCTGCGAGTAGACCAGGTTCACCGGCGCCTCGAAGCCCGGCACCAGGCGGCGGTACGAGTTGACCGTCGGGTTGGTGAAGGCCAGCAGCGACGGCGCGTGGTGCAGCAGGCCGCCGATGTACCAGCGGGCGGTGTCGGACAGGCCGGCGTAGCCGGTCTCGTCGTAGAACAGCGGCTCGCCGTTCAGCCAGAGGCTCTGGTGGGTGTGCATGCCCGAGCCGTTGTCGCCGAAGAGCGGCTTCGGCATGAAGGTGGCCGTCTTGCCGTTCGCCCAGACCTCGCTCTTCACGATGTACTTGAACAGCTGGAGCTGGTCGGCGGCGTGCAGCAGCGTGGAGAACCTGTAGTTGATCTCCGACTGGCCGGCGGTGCCGACCTCGTGGTGCGAGCGCTCGACGGTGAAGCCGTTGTCGACCAGCCGGCGCACGATCTTGTCGCGCAGGTCGGCGAAGTGGTCCACCGGCGGCACCGGGAAGTAGCCGCCCTTGTACGCGGTCTTGTAACCGCGGTTGCCGCCCTCCTCCTCGCGGCCGGTGTTCCAGGCGCCCTCGACCGAGTCGATGTAGTAGTAACCCTTGTTCGCGGCGGTCTCGTGCCGGATCGAGTCGAAGATGTAGAACTCCGCCTCGGCGCCGAAGTACGCGGTGTCGGCGATGCCGCTGGCCGCCAGGTACGCCTCGGCCTTCTTCGCCACGTTCCGCGGGTCCCGGGAGTAGGCCTCGCGGGTGAACGGGTCGTGGATGAAGAAGTTGAGCGCGAGGGTCTTCTGCGCGCGGAACGGGTCGATGAAGGCGGTCGCGACGTCCGGGAGCAGGAGCATGTCCGACTCGTGGATGGCCTGGAAACCGCGGATCGACGAACCGTCGAACGCGAGACCGTCGGTGAAGACGCTGTCGTCGAAGGACTCCACCGGCAGGTTGAAGTGTTGCATCACGCCGGGCAGGTCACAGAAACGTACGTCGACGAACTTTACGTCCTCATTCTTGAGGTACCGCAGGAGTTCCTCGGGATTGGCGAACACAACGTCCTCCTGGCTCCACATGGTGGCTGGCTCCTGGCGACGCTATGGCCCTGGGGTTGCCCGGCCGTGTCCCTTCTGTTTCCGCCGTGTTACGTCCCTCGCGCTGGGTCATCGGCGCCGGTCAGGGCCACCGGATGTCCGTTCGGACGTTACCCGCCGTGACGTTCGGTCGCAGATCAACGGGTTCATCCGATTCCGCGGTAGGTGTGGATCCGACCACCCGGCGCACCTGGCTACCCTTGGCGGCTGTGACCACGCCGCAGCGCCCCGTGCCGCCCGCCGACGATTCCGGGTTCGTCCCGCCCAGCCTGGGCCGCCGCTTCGGCGCCCTGGTGATCGACTGGGTGCTCTGCCTGCTGGTGTCCAACATCTTCGCCGACCCGGTCCGGGACGGCTGGGCCCCGGTCGTGGTGCTGATCGTCGAGTACGGCTTCTTCCTGGGCCTGTTCGCGCAGACCCCCGGCATGTACGTCACCCGGGTCCGGTGCGTGGACTGGGCCGACGGCGGGCGGATCGGCCTCGTCCGCGCCCTGCTGCGCGGCGCGCTGCTGGCGCTGGTCGTCCCGGCCCTGATCATGGACGGGCAGCGCCGCGGACTGCACGACCGCCTCACCGGCTCGGTCGTCACGTCCGTCACACCGGAGCGCGCCGCGACCCGGCGGTAGCGCGCCCGACGCCCAGGCGGACGAGCCGGATCAGCGACCCCGGGTTTGGCGGAACGCCCCGCGCGGCGGGCGCATGTTCTTCGGGATCGCGCCCTTGGGCAGCTGCGGGCGGGCGGTGAGCGCCTTGAGCCGCTTGTCGAGCGAGTTGACGTCCTTGCCGCTGAGGTTGCGCGGCAGCCGCATCAGGGTCATCCGCAGCTTGCGGATCGGCAGCTCGCCCTCCTCGCGGCCGATCACGTAGTCGTACAGCGGGGCGCTGCCGATCACCTTGGCCAGCCGCCGCTTCTCCTGCCCGAGCAGGCCGCGCACCCGCTGCGGGTTGCCCTCGGCCAGCAGGATCACGCCGGGACGGCCGATCACCAGGTGCACCATGTCCATCTGGGTCGTCGAGCTGACGGCGGGGGTGACCCGCCAGTCGCCGCGCATGCTCTCCATGATCTGCGCCGCCGCGCCGGGCTGCCCCTCGGCGGCGTTCATCATCGCCGCGTTGGACCGCAGGTTGAGCACGATCAGCAGCGCGAGCAGCGCGAACAGGATGCCCAGCGGCAGCCAGAACCAGCCCCAGAGGATCACCGCGACCACGGTCAGCGCGAGCGGGATCAGCACCGCGCCGGCGGCCAGCGGGGCGAACCACCTGTCCTGCTTGGCGGTGAACCGGAACACCATCCCGATCTGCTTCAGCCGCTGGCCGAACGAGACCTTCTCCTGGGGCTTTGCCATGCCGCAGAGTCTAGTGGCCCCCGCCCGCCCCGTTGATCCGCGCCCGGCACCTCGCCCGCCGGACGCTCAGGCGCCTGCCGGGACGCTGCCGCGGGCCGCCAGGGCCTGCCGGTACAGCTGGCCCGCCCGGTACGACGAGCGCACCAGGGGCCCGCTCATCACCCCGGCGAAGCCGATCTCCTCGGCCTCCTCGCGCAGCTCGACGAACTCCTCCGGCCTGACCCACCGGGTCACCGGGTGGTGTCGGGGCGACGGGCGCAGGTACTGCGTGACCGTGACCAGCTCGCAGCCCGCCTCGTGCAGGTCGCGCAGCGCCTGGGACACCTCGGTCCGCTCCTCGCCCATGCCCAGGATCAGGTTGCTTTTGGTCACCAGGCCGGCGGCGCGGGCCTGCCGGATCACGTCCAGCGAGCGCTCGTAGCGGAACGCCGGCCGGATCCGCTTGAAGATCCGGGGCACCGTCTCGACGTTGTGCGCCAGCACCTCCGGGCGGGCGCCGAAGACCTCGGCCAGCTGCTCGGGGACGGCGTTGAAGTCGGGGATCAGCAGCTCCACGCCGCAGCCCGGCTGGAGCGCGTGGATCTGCCGGACCGTCTCGGCGTACAGCCACGCCCCGCCGTCGGGCAGGTCGTCGCGGGCGACGCCGGTGACCGTCGCGTACCGCAGGCCCATCGCCACCACCGACTCCGCCACCCGGCGCGGCTCGTCGGCGTCGAACTCCGCCGGCTTGCCCGTGTCGATCTGGCAGAAGTCGCAGCGCCGGGTGCACTGGTCGCCGCCGATGAGGAACGTCGCCTCCCGGTCCTCCCAGCACTCGTAGATGTTGGGGCAGCCGGCCTCCTGGCAGACGGTGTGCAGCCCCTCGCGCGAGACCAGCCCGCGCAGCTGGGTGTACTCCGGCCCCATTCTGGCCTTCACCTTGATCCACGGCGGCTTGCGCTCGATCGGCGTCTCGGCGTTGCGCGCCTCGATCCGCAGCATGCGCCGCCCCTCGGGGGCGACGGTCCCGGTACGCGCGGCGGCGCTCGTCGGCTGCTCTGCCGTCGGCGCGGAGTGCTCGATCGTCACGAGACCGAGCCTACGCCCGACGGCCGCCGTCGATGAACGTCGGGCGACGCCCGTCACCCCCGGAACCCCTGTGACGCCGCGCACCGTCACCGGCGAAAAAGGCGTCACACGCGGTCCGCCCGGCTGCTACCGTCGCCCGCAAAGCTGTGACGGAGCCGAGTAGCGCGCCGACCCGCCAGCCCAGAGAGCCGCCGTTCGCTGAGAGGCGGTCTGGCGTCGGTGCGCGAAGACCCTCCCGAGCTGCGGGAAGAACGGCGCACGCGCCCAGTAGAGCCCGCCCGCTGGCCCCGGTCACCAGGCGACGAACGAGGCCCCCGCCCGCGCGGGGGCGAAGGTGTGGTGGCACCGCGAGGACCCGCTCGCCCACACCTCCCGGGGCTGAGGCGATGCTTCGCCGCCCACGGGTGGCGAAGGCGTTGCGATCGATCGAGGAGCAGCCCACGATGCTACGTACCCTCTCCACCCAGCTTCCCGCCCACGTCGGCGCGACCGTCCGGATCGCCGGCTGGGTGCACCGCCGCCGGCTGCTCAAGTCGGTGGCCTTCCTGATCGTGCGGGACGCCGCCGGCCTCGCCCAGGTGGTGGTCACCGACCCGGCCGTACGCGCCGCCGTCGACAAGCTCACCGAGGAGAGCGTCGTCGAGGTCACCGCCACGGTGGTCGCGAACGGGGCGGCCCCCGCCGGGGTCGAGCTGACCGAGCCCACCGTACGACCGCTCGGCCCGCCCGCCGTACCGCCGCCGTTCGACCTGTACCGGCCGGCGCTGACCGCGACCCTGCCCACCCAGCTCGACCACGCCCCGACCGCGCTGCGCCACCCGTCGCGGTCGGCCGCGCTGCGGGTCTCGGCGGCGAGCGTGGCCGGCTTCCGGGCCGCCCTGGACATCCGCGACTTCGTGGAGATCCACACTCCGAAGGTGGTCGCCTCGTCGACCGAGTCCGGCGCGAACGTCTTCGCGCTGGACTGGTTCGGCCGGCCCGCGTACCTGGCCCAGTCGCCGCAGTTCTACAAGCAGCTCATGGTCGGCGTCTTCGAGCGGGTGTACGAGGTCGGGCCGGTGTTCCGGGCCGAGCCGCACGACACCGTCCGGCACCTGGCCCAGTACACCTCCCTCGACGCCGAGCTGGGGTTCGTCACCGACCACCGCGACGTCATGGCCGTGCTGCGCGACACCCTCGCCGGGATGCTCGACGCGGTCGCCGACCGGGCCGGCGCCGCCCTGGCCACGCTCGGCGTGACGCCCCCGCCGGTGCCGGCGCAGATCCCGGCGGTGCACTTCACCGAGGCGCTGGCCATCGCCGGCGCGCCGGCCGACGAGCCGGACCTCGCCCCCGCCCACGAGCGGGCGCTGGGGGAGTGGGCCCGCCGGGAGCACGGCTCCGAGTTCGTCTTCGTCACCGGGTACCCGATGGCGAAGCGGCCCTTCTACACCCACCCGGACCCGGCGCGGCCGGCGTACTCGAACGGGTTCGACCTGCTGTTCCGCGGCGTGGAGCTGGTCACCGGCGGGCAGCGCCTGCACCGGTACGACGACTACCTGGCGGCCCTGGCGGCGCGCGGCGAGCCGGTCGAGCCGTACGCCGGCTACGTCGACGCGTTCCGGCACGGGATGCCGCCCCACGGCGGCTTCGCGATCGGCCTGGAACGCTTCGTCGCCCGCCTCACGGGCGCGACGAACGTCCGGGAGGTGACCGCCTTCCCCCGCGACCTGCACCGGCTGACCCCCTGAAACGGGTGATCACGCCCGCAGCTCCGGGTACCCCTCGTCGCCGAGCGGGCGGCGAGGGGCACCTGTGGGGAGTGGGGAGCTGCGGGACGAGCGAGCAGGTGCGGGCGACGGTCGGCGGGGACGGCGCGCGCCGGACGCCGGGCCGCCCGCGAGATCAGGCCGGGCCGAGCAGGTCCCAGGCGTTGCCGGCGACGTCGCGGAAGACGGCCACCCGGCCGTACCGCTTCGGGCGGCCGTCGGTGGTCAGCGAAGGATCCGCACCCGGTCAGTCCCCGACCGTGACGAGGGTGGGAAGCCGCCGCTCGACCACCGGCAGCACGTCGGCGACCGTGACCGGGCGGCCCAGCTCGGCGGTGAGCGAGGTGACCCCGGCGTCCCGGATGCCGCAGGGCACGATCCGGTCGAAGTACGTCAGGTCGCAGTCGCAGTTGATCGAGAAGCCGTGCAGGGTGACCCCGCGGGCGACCCGGATGCCGATGGCGGCCACCTTGCGGGCCGGACCCCGGTCGTCCTCCGGCACCCAGACCCCGCTGCGCCCCTCGACCCGGCCGGCGGCCAGGCCGAACTCGGCGCAGACGTCGATCAGCAGCTGCTCGGTGCGGCGCACGTACGCGACCACGTCGACCGGGTCGGGCAGCCGCACGATCGGGTAGCCGACGAGCTGCCCCGGGCCGTGCCAGGTGATCTTGCCGCCCCGGTCGACGTCCACCACGGGGGTGCCGTCCATCGGCCGGTCCCACGGCTCGGTGCGCTTGCCGGCGGTGTAGACGCTCGGGTGCTCCAGCAGCAGCACGGTGTTCCCGCGCTCGCCGGCCACCACCGACTCGTGCAGTCGGCGCTGCTCGTCCCACGCGGCCTGGTAGTCGAGCACCCCGGCGCGGACGGCCGTGAGGCCCGGAATCGTCGTCGTCACGCCGACCAGCCTAGTCCCGTACCCGCCGGTCACCTCCCGTGAGCCGGCTCACGGCCGCGCTCACGGCCGCGCCTCCGCCGGCGGGACCCGTCACGCCGGCGGGGGCACCTTCCACAGCCAGACGTCGTCGACCCGCTCGGGGGGGCCGAGCAGGGCGGTGGCGGTGCGGCGCAGGGCGTCCTCGTCGACGTCGTACTTGGCGCCGTGCACCCGGTCGGGGAGGACCACCACCTCAACCTTCCAGTAGTGCAGGTCGGCCAGGGCTTCCCTGATGCTGCCCTCGGTGACGATCGGGACGAGGCCGTCCCGGCCGGCGGAGAACATCAGGCTGTCGAAGGTGCGGGGCACCGGGCCGATCCGGCCCCGGCCGTCCGGGCCGCCGGGTCCGAGGAAGAACCCGGCCGGGATGCGGAACTCGCCCTGCCGGTTGGCCAGCGCGTACGCCTGCCAGCGCTGCCCGTCCGGGGTGAGGTCGATGGTCACCGGCAGCGGGGTGAGTACCCCGCCCGGGGAGACGTACCGCTTCCAGGTGCCGGCCGTGATGAAGGCCGGCACCGGCTCGCGGACGCTGGTCAGCAGCGGCGTGGGCAGCAGGGGCAGCAGGGCGGCCGCGAAGCCGACGGCCCAGGCCGCCGCCGCGGCGCGGCGCCGGGGCGGCTGCGCGCGCAGCCGGTCGACGGCGTACGCCAGCAGCAGGCCGAGCACCACCGCCACTACCAGGGCGAACCGGGCCGGCAGGGCGGCGTTGACCACCGGCAGGTTGTCCAGCAGCCGGAACGGCAGCGAACGGTCGCTGCGCTGGCCGTCGAACTTCATCCGGGGCCCCCAGGAGAGCACCGCGAACACCACGGCGGTCACGGCGAGGCCCCAGACGGTGGCCCGGCGGGCGCGGTCCCGCCACCACAGGAAGCCGACGCAGGCGGCCGCGAGCAGCAGCAGCGGCACCCCGAAGAACGAGTTCTCCTCCGTGGGGTTCGGCGCCAGCGAGGTGCCGAGGCCCGCCTCGCCGGCGAGGGACCGGCGCGGGTACGCCCAGTACGCAGCGATGTCCTCGGAGTGCACGAGCGGGTCGAAGCCGGTGCCGTGGTACCGCTGCGGCCCGGCGAAGTGCAGCCACAGCGGGTATGCCAGCAGCACCCCGGCGGTCAGCGCGGTCACCGCGAGCCCGCGCAGGAAGGGGGGCAGCGCGGCCCGGGCCTGCGCCCGCCGGCTCGGGTGCAGCGCCCAGACGGCGAGGAACAGCGCCAGCGCGAGGGCGGTGAAGAACAGCCCCTCGGCGGCGACGGAGAACGCCACCGCGACGGCGACGCCCAGCAGGATCCCGTCGCGCAGCCAGTGCCCCGGGCGGCGCAGCGCGAACAGCCGCCAGGCCAGCAGCGGCACCAGCCAGCCGGCGGTCCAGTTCAGGTGGGCGTTGGCGTGCGACACCATGCCGGGGGAGTAGGCGATGAACAGCGCGCCGACCGCCGCCGCGAGCCGGCTGCGCACGAGGTGCCGGGAGAGCACCCAGTACCAGACCAGCGCGGTGGCCGCCAGGTTGAGGGTGAGGATCACCAGGAACGTCGCCGGGGGCCCGATCAGGTACGTCAGCGGCGCGAACACGGCCGCGTACACGGTGATCGAGGTGTTGACCGCGAGGTTCACCCCGTGCGGGACGTTGAGCAGGTACGTCAGCAGCGGGTTCTCCCCGTGCGTGAGCGCGTGCCCGCCGAAGGCGAGCAGCCACTCGAACAGCGCCTGGTCGCTGGAGTTGACGGTGATCGCCCGGTGGTTCGGGTCCCGCCACAGGCCGCTGGTCACCCAGACGGCGAGGCCGATCGCGAGCAGCGCGGCGATCAGGTCGGCGCGCCGGTCGCGCGCGGCGGCGGGGCCGGACGTCGGTCCGGTGGCCAGGGACGGGGAGGACGGCACGCAGCGGACGTTACCAACCGGACCTGGACACGCCGGTACGACACGGAAGCTGATCAGTCGACACCGGTACACTTCGGCGTGCGTCAATGTGTGATCGCCGGCCATGTCGGCGGCCGATAACACGGATGTAACGTCGCGGCAATTCGGACGTGACTCAGTTCACAATCCACCGTAGGAGGTGGCCCGTGCGCCGCTCCCCGTCCCCGCTCGCCCGGCTCGCCGCAGTCGCCGCCGGGATCACCCTCGCCGCGGCGGCCCTGGTCGCCGTCTCCGCGCCCGCCCAGGCCGCCAGCCTCACCCAGGTCACCGGCTTCGGCTCCAACCCCGGCAACCTGGCCATGTACGTCTACCGCCCCGACGGGCTGCCCGCCAACTCGCCCGCCGTGGTGCTGCTGCACGGCTGCTCCCAGAACGCGTCGACGTACTTCACCAACTCGGGCTGGCGGAAGTACGCGGACCAGTGGCAGTTCGCCCTGATCGTGGCCCAGCAGCCCTCGGCCAACAACTCCAGCTCCTGCTTCAACTGGTTCGAGACCGGCGACACCGCCCGGGGCCAGGGCGAGGCGCTGTCGATCAAGCAGATGGTCGACTACGGCAGGACCAACTACGGCCTCGACGCCGGCCGGATCTTCGTCAGCGGCCTCTCCGCGGGCGGGGCGATGAGCGCGGTCATGCTGGCCACGTACCCCGACGTCTTCGCCGCCGGCTCGGTCGTCGCCGGGCTGCCGTACCGCTGCGCCACCAGCTCGACCAGCGCGTTCTCCTGCATGAACCCGGGCGTCGACAAGACCCCCGCCGCGTGGGGCGACCTGGTCCGCAACGCGTACCCGGGGTACGCCGGCCGCCGCCCCCGGGTGGCGATCTGGCACGGCACGTCCGACTTCACGGTACGACCGATGAACGCCGTCGAGTCCCGCGACCAGTGGACCAACGTGCTGGGCGTGTCGCAGACCCCGACCAGCACGACCACGCTGCCCGCCGGCACCAGCCTGGAGGTGTACGGCAACGACGCCGTCCGCCTCTACCGGATCTCCGGGATGGGGCACGGCACCCCCGTCGACCCGGGCACGGGCGCCGACCAGTGCGGCACCGCCGCGGCGTACTTCCTGGACACCATCTGCTCGGCGTACCGGGACGCAATCTTCTTCGGCCTGGGCAGCGCCGCGCCGAGCCCGACGCCGACCACCTCGCCCACGCCGGCCCCGACCTGCGTCACCGCCAGCAACTACGCGCACGTCGTCGCGGGCCGCGCCTACCAGTCCGGCGGGTACGCGTACGCGCTCGGCAGCAACCAGAACATGGGCCTCTACAACACCTTCACGTCGACGACCCTGCGGCAGACCGGCCCGAGCTACTGGGTGATCGGCTGCTGAGACGCCGTGGCCGGGAGGGCCCCCTTTGCCGGGGCCCTCCCTTCGTTCACTCGGTCAGGGCGGCGTGCAACGCGCCCGGCAGGTCCTGGTGGCGGTAGGTGAAGCCGGCCCGGGTGAGGGCGCCGGGCAGCACCCGGGCGCTGGTCAGGGCCTCCTGGGCGAAGCCGCCGAGCGCGAGCCTCAGCGCCGGCGCGGGAATCGGGATGACCGCCGGGCGGTGCAGTTGGCGGGCCAGTTCCTTCGTGAACTCGGCGTTGGTGACCGGGTTCGGCCCGACGGCGTTCACCGGGCCCGCGACGTCGTCCCGCTCCAGCAGGAACGCGGCCACGCGCAGCCAGTCGGCCAACGAGATCCACGGCAGCCACTGCCGGCCGCTGCCGAGTCGCCCCGCGATCCCCAGCCGGAACGGCAGCAGCTGCGGCTTGAGCATCCCGCCGTCGCGGTGCAGCGGCAGCCCCGTGCGCAGCCGGACCACGCGTACGGCCGCGTCCTCGGCCGGGCGGGTGGCCGCCTCCCAGACCCGGCAGACGTCGGCCAGGAAGCCCTCGCCCGCCGGGGCGTCCTCGTAGACGACCCGGTCGCCGGTGTTGCCGTACCAGCCGACGGCGGAGGCGTTGAGCAGCACCGCCGGCCGGTCAGCCGCCGGCAGTTCGGCGATTCTGATCGCCAGGGTCGTCGTCGTGTCGACCCGGCTCGACCGGATCAGCCGCTTGTACCCGTCGTTCCACCGCCGGTCGCCGACGCCGGCGCCGGCCAGGTTGACCACCGCGTCGGCCTCGGCGACCGCCGCCGGGTCCAGCTCCGCGGCCGACGGGTTCCACTGCCGCTCGCCGGGGTTGCGCGCCGGCCGCCGGACCAGGCGGGTGACCTGGTGCCCGTCGGCGGTGAGCCGCTCGACCAACCGGGTGCCCAGGAAGCCGGACGCGCCGGCCATGAGGATGCGCATAGGCCCATCTTCGGGCACGCGGCCCCGGTCCATCCGGCGAGTGGCGTACGGAGCACGCGGGCACCTCCCGCCCACCGGGCTCGGCCCCTGTGGAGCTGCCCCGTCCGTGCGCCCGGGCGCCCCCGGCCGGTCGTGCGGGTTCCACGCCAGGACGACCCCGGTCGATCCGCTGGGGTATCGTGCCCCGGCGGTCGACATGAGAAGAGGGCACGGCGCATGACGGGGATGAGGACGGCGAACGCTCGGCGGCGCCTGGTGGGGGTTGTGGCGGTGGTCCTGGCCGGGCTCGTGACCGCGACCGGATGCACACGTCTCAGCGATGTCGCCGAGCGGGCGGCGGAGGCGATTCCCACGTCCTCTCCCGCCGCGATGCGCCTGACCAAGCCCGAGCTGTTGTGGGGACGCTGGCCCGAGTCGCTCGACCGGCGCCTGCACCTGCAGGCGCAGCAGGCCATGGGCGGCTTCAAGCAGCTGCTCGACGGGGAGCCGACGAGCGCAGTCGGGACCGCCTACACGCTGTCGGCCGAGGAGTACTCCGCGGAGCGCGGCGTGCACAGCCCGGACGGCCAGCGCGCGGTCCTGATCAGCGGGGTGTCCGGCAGAGTCGTCGCGCCCGAGGCGACCCTGGACACGGTGTTCGCGGGGCTGACGCGGTTGCGCGGGGTCACGCCGACCGAACCCGGCCCGCTGGGCGGCGTGGCTCGCTGCGGCGCCGGTGAGAACAAGGGCGTCCCCGTCGACGTCTGCGCCTGGGCGGACGGCCACACCATCGGGATGGTGATCTTCATCGGCTTTCCGCGGGCCCAGTCTCGGAGCGAGGACTTCCTGAAGACCCGGTCCCAGATGGAGCAGCCCGCGCGCTGACCACGAACCGATCCACCCGCGGCCCGTCTCGAGCCAAGCGGATGAGCGCCCAGCCCAGGAACCGGTCGAAGAGCTGGCGGGGTTCCGGTCCGTCGTGCGGGTTGAGTCGGTACAGCTCGTCGGCGGCGTCGTGGAGCTGCCCGCCGAGGTAGACGAGCAGGGCCACGCGGTCGTCGGCGTACTCGCGGAGGAGGGCGAGTCGGGCGGTGGCGCACGGCCAGGGTGCGGCGCAGGTGCGGCACAGCCACAGTGGCCGGATCGGCTGGTGCGGGCGGGGTGGGTTCACCAGCGCCCGCCGTTGGCCCGCCACATCTGCGCCGGGGTGAGCCGGCCGACCCGGCCGCCCTGCGGGTTGGCGCGGGTCGCCTCGTCCCACCAGCGGGTGTTGCGCGGCGGGGCGGTCCGGGCGCCTGGGCGCATGGACGGGGCAGCTCCACAGGTGCTGGGTTCGGTGGGGACGGGTGTGTGGCGGTCGGGGCAGGTGGTCCAGCTCGCAGACCGTCGTGCGACAGGCGATTCTTGTCCTTCAGACGCAGGGACTCGTCGAGGGTGTGCACGGCGTCGGCGTGTTCGTCGCCGAGCGATCGGAAGGCTAACCGGCGGTAGACCCGGCTTGTCGATCGCCTGCGGCCGGGAGGCCGGCTAATCGGGCAGGTGGATCACTGGCAGGTCGCCGTCCCCGTACCGCGCTTCCCCGCTCAGGATCGGAGCGTCGTGCTCCAGGCAGGCCATCACGGTGGTGGCCAGGTCGACGCGGCCGGTGAAAGCGTGCCAGTAGGTCAGTTCCTGCCACGACTCGCCGGAGGTGTGCAGCACGGCGCACGAGTTCAGGGCGAGCAATCGGCGCAGCGCGGCCCGGTCCTTCGGGTCGTCCACGAGCGCGAACGTCTCGGATACCGCGACGGCGGTCACGGCGAAGCGCACACCGTCGGCGATCACCTCGTGGAGCGTTTCACCGACGTGCACCGAGCCGGACAGGTACGCCAGCAGCGCGGACCGGTCCAGCACCAGCCGGACCGGCGGGGCCTCGCCGCTCACGCGGCCGGTGCCTGCGGGGTGCAGTCGGCCCCGTCGTGCAGGGCGCGCTGCACCCGCTCGCGTACGGCCTGGTATCGCTCGGACGGCCAGGCGGCGTCGATGGCGGCGCGCGCGGCCCTCGCGCTGGCCACACCCTCCTCGGTGACTTCGATCCCCTGATGGGCCAGCTCGGCGGCCAGGGCCTCCCGGCGCATCAGCGCGCGGGCGGCATCCACCAGGTAGGCGCTGGCGTTGGGCTCGCGCGCCAGGCGCTCGGCCACGTCCGGCGGTACGGAGATCGACAACTTCCTTACCGGGCTGGTCATACCGCAGAGGGTACGCCGGTGGCACCGGGCGCGCCGCCGATCCCGGTCGGCGTGTCCCGCTCCTAGCCCGTGACCAGTTCGAACTGCGAGTTCCCGGCGGGAACGACGACCGAACGCCAGCCGTCGCCCGAGGCAGGGGAGGAGGCGGGAACGCCGCCGAGGCGGACCAAGCTCAGACCCGGGATTTGAGCGATGCGCTGCGAGCGGTCGCCGACCGGCAGCCCGTCATCGATGCTACGGATGATCTTTCCCGGCCGCTGCCCCTCGGTTATCGGGCCGTTTGACCGCCTGTATCGTCAGCAGCTCGCTGAGCCCGATGAAGTCGTTCGGGTTGGTCGTGTAGAGGGGCAGGCCGTTGGCATAGGCGATCGACGCGATCATCAGGTCGGCAATGCGTCGGCGGGTACCGCGGCCGGAGGCCAGAACCGCGGCGGCGATGAGGCCGAATGCCCGTGCGGCCTCGGCGTCGAAAGGCAGTGGGTCGAAGGTCGCCTCCACGTGCTGCAGAACGCTCGTCCGCCGGGCGCGTTCACGGGGATCGTCCGTGTGGTGCGGGCCGGCAGACAGTTCGGCGAGTGTGACGGCAGTGATCACCATCTCGTCCGGTAGCTGAGCGGGTGCGAGGGCGGCGAGGTGGATGACGATGTTGGTGTCGATCAGGCCGCGCAGGGGAACGTCACCACTCACGATCGAACGGGTCCTGGTCGAAAGCATTGTCGACGTCAGCGCGGAACCTGACCGCATCCAGCACGGGAGAGGTGGCGAAAGCTGCCATGACCTCCGCTCTTGACACGAAGGTCCGCCGTCGGATCGGGATCAGTCGGCCGATCGGGGTGCCGTTCCGAGTGATCGTGAACGACTCGCCGCGCTCCACCCCACGCATGATCGCGCCGGAGTCGTTGCGCAGCTCACGCTGTGTGATCTCGCGGGAAGCGTGCTCAGCCATAGGGCCAGTCTACCGATTGTGCTACGAGGTGCTATGCGACGCACCGGCGGCGCCTGCCGACAGGCGGCGCAGCACCGGGGCGAGCGGGTCCAGCGCGTCGGTGCGTACCACGAAGCGGGTGATCCCCCAGCGGCGCTCGTGTTCCGCGACGGCCGCGACGATCTCGTCCTCGGTGCCGATCAGCACGAACGGCGCGGCCAGCAGCTCGGCGACGGTGAGGCCCATCTGCTCGGCCAGCTCCGCGGCGGCGGCCTCGGCGTCGTCGGTCACCACCACGCGCTGCACCAGCGCCTCCAGGGGCGGCGGCTCGGCCCGGCCGGCCGCCCCGGCGGCGACGCACGCGAGCTGCGCCTCGATCTGGTCGGCGCGCCAGCGCGCCTCGTGCATGTGGCCGTCGGCGAGCGTACGGCCGAAGCCGGCGAGCCCGACGATGTCGGCGTGCGCGCCGGCCCAGCGCAGCAGGGTCGAGTTGGACGTGCCGAGGGTCAGCGGGATGCGTTCCTGCACCGGCCGGGGCGACTCCAGTTTGGCCGCGTGCATGGTCAGGTCGGGGGAGTCCACGGTGACCTCCTCGCCGTCGAGCAGGGCCCGGACGGCCTCGGTGGCGGCGATGCAGCGGCGTACCCGGCCGGCGACGTCGGGGCGTTCCCGGCCGACGGCGCGCCACTCGGCCGGGGTGTGGCCGGCGCCGACGCCCAGCCGGGCCCGCCCGCCGGAGATCAGGTCGAGCGTGGCCACGTCGGTGGCCAGCAGCATGGGCTCGCGGACGCCGAGGTTCGACACGTTCGAGCCGAGCCCGATCGTCGAGGTGACGGATGCGGCGGCGGCCAGCGCGACGAACGGGTTTCCGCAGGATCCGGGGTGGTCGGCGGCGAGCAGGGCGTCGAAGCCGGCCGCCTCGGCGCGCCGGGCGAGGTCGAGCCAGCTTGCGGCGTCGGTGGGGGTGGACTGGAGGGAGAACGTCGCCATCGGCCCAGCCTCCGCTGTCGACGCCCGCCGGGCCAGCGCGCCGGGCCGATTTCTGCCCACCGCCGAATCTGCCCACCGCCGAATCTGCCGACGGCTGAATCCGCCGCCGGGGCTGCGTGCCGGCAGCCGGCACCTGTTCTGCTGCCTGTGGAGCTGCCCCGTCCATGCGCCCGCCTGCTGTCCCGGCCGTGGGTGCCCGGGCGCGCTGCCGTCGGGAGACGGGCCGTGGTCTTTGCCCCGTCTGTGCGGGCAGCTCCACAGGCGTCCGATCCCACCACTTCTTCCCGGCCGAGAGGGGCAGCACGCTCACGGGCAGGACGATGGTCGCCGGCCGGCCCGTGGGGCAAGGGCCCGCGGAAAGCAACGCGCACCCGCGCCGCGACGCCGCGACCGGCGGGGTCCCGCATCCCGTACCGTCACGCGTAGGCCGCGGTGGGGCACCCGTTCGACGTGGGGGCGGGACGGCCCTCCGGTGGGCTGGGCCGGGGGACCCGGCGGTGCGGGCTCTCCCGCGCCCGTTCCCGCGCCCACGCGTGGACCAGCGGGTTCATCCGGTACCCGTCTGAGCCCGTCGGGTCGATCAGGTGCACGGCGGCGAGCGCGTGCAACCGGCGGCGTGCCTCCGGCGGGGGCAGGCCGGCGCGGGCCGCGACCGTGCGGGCGGTGAAGGCGAGGCCCGCGGCCGCGACGGTCGGTAGCAACGCCCGCGCCGGCTCGTCGAGGGCGTGGTAGCTGGCGTCGAACGCGGCCCGCAGGTCGATCGCCGGGTCGCCGTGCGGGTCGAGGCCGTCCAGCGGCCCGGCGGCGTCGAGCAGGTCCGCGTACGCGCTGGCGTGCTGCTCCGGGCGGTCGGCGAGACCGACGGCGGCGACGCGCAGCGCCATGGGAAGCCCGCCGCAGTGGCCGGCCACCCGGGCCAGGGCAGCCGGCTCCCGCTGCGCCCGTGGCGCGCCCAGCATCGCGGCGAGCAGCGCCACCGCCTCCCGCTCGCCCAGGGCGGGCAGCCGGATCCGGTGACCTCCCTCGCGGGCGACCAGGCCGGAGAGCCGGCTGCGGCTGGTGACCACCGTCAGACAGTCCGGCCCGGCCGGCAGCAGCGGGGCCACCTGCGCGGCGTCGCGGGCGTCGTCGAGGACGACCAGCAGCCGCAGGGGGTACGCCAGCGAGCGGTACAGCGCGATCCGGTCGGCCGGATCGGCCGGAAGGTCCGCGGGCGGCACGCCGAGGAAGCGCAGCAGCCGGGCCAGCGCGGCGTGCGTGGCGGCGGCCGGCCGCCCGGCGAAGCCGTCCAGCTCGACGTGCAGCTGTCCGTCCGGGTAGTGCCGGGCGACCCGGTGCGCCCAGTGCACCGCGGTCGCCGTCTTGCCGGTGCCGGCGCCCCCGACGAGCAGGGCGAGCGCGGGCTGCCGCCGGTCGGCCTGCTCGCGCCGGACGGCGTCGAGCTGGTCCAGCATCCCCTGGCGGCCGACGAAGGGCGCCGCCGGCCGGGGCAGCAGGTGCGGCGTGGCCGCCCCGACCGGCCCGCCCTGCAGCGACCGCCAGGCCGCCTCCCACCGCGCCCGGTCGGCGTCGGTCGCCCCGCAGGCCCTGACGAAGCCGCGCACGGTCTCCAGCCGGGGCAGCCCGGCCCGCCGGGGACTCAGCGCGTCGGACAGGGTGCTGCTCGCCAGCCCGCTGCGCCGGTGCAGCTCCTGGAAGGACGGGTTGCCCGCCCACACCTTGAGTGACCGTAGCCGGTCGACGAACTCGGCCACGTTCCGCGCCGACCCGGGATCCGGCGGCGAGTCGTCCCAGACCATGTCTCCCCCCGTATCCGTGGTTGTCCGGACCGCCCCAATCTATCGGCACCAATCAATTTGTGTCACGAGGTGATCGCGTCGGGTTCGGTCGCGGTCGGCGGCGGAGCGGATGGCTCCGGGTGTCGGTGCGCCGGCGGATCGGCCGACTCCGGCCGGGTTTGGCCGAAACCATAGCCAGCGACCGTCATCGATCGGAATGATCACCGCGCCGGGGTCTCCGGCGGCGGGCCGACCGTCACGAGGGGTCGACGTCCCGCCTTCCCTGACGAAAGGTCTGCCCACCCATGCAGAGATCAGTCCGGCGCTGGCTCGTCGGCGCGCTCACCGCCGCGATGGCGTCGGCCGGCGCCGTCACCGTGACGCCGCCGCCCGCGTCCGCCGACCTGACCGCCACCGCCGACACCGTCTACTACTGGAACAGCGTCCTACAGGAGACGTTCCGGCGTCAGGGAGGCGGCCCCGGCCCCCTGGCCCGGGCCGCCGCGATCATGCACGCCGGCGTGCACGACGCGATCAACAGCGCCTGGTGGAGCACCCAGCAGGGAGTCGGAAACGGCTACCACAACTACGGGGTGGACTGGATCGTCGGTCCCCAGGTCGACGGCGACCTCGCCGCCGGGTACACCGCCCGCGACCTGCTTGTCGCGGCGCTGCCGGCGCAGGCCGCGTACGTCCAGCAGGCGTTCACCGACCGGTACGGCACCCGCAGCCAGACGGACGCGCGGCGGCTGGCCGACCTGGTGATCAACGGCGACAAGTACGACCGGGTCGGGGACGGCTCGGCCGACACCACGTCGTACACGCTGGACAACGTCCCCGGCGCGTGGCGGCCGACCGGCAACACCTGCCTCACCGCCGCCAACGCCGTCGACCCGCACTGGGGCGCCGTGAAGCCGTTCTCCCTGACCTCCGGCTCGCAGTTCCGCCGCAGCGGACCGGCCGGGTACACCTCCTACTCGGCCCTGCTGTCCAGCAGCGCGTACGCCACCCAGGTCAACGAGGTGAAGGCGCTGGGCCGCGCGACCGGCTCCACCCGCACCGCGGACCAGACCCAGGCCGCCTGGTTCTGGGCCAACGACCTGGACGGCACGTACAAGCCGCCGGGCCAGTACCTCGCCCTCACCGAGACGGTGTCCAGGGCGAGGCTCACCGAGGCCCGCCAGGTGGCGCGGCTGTTCGCGCGGGTCGGCCTGGCGATGGCGGACGCCAGCATCGCGGCCTGGGACGAGAAGTACCGGACGTCGCTCGACCTGTGGCGGCCCGAGACGGCCATCCAGTTGGCGGACACGGACAACAACCCGGCCACCGTGGCCGACCCCGCCTGGCGGCCGCTGTCGGCGGACCGGAGCAACGTCAGCTTCAGCCCGTGCTTCCCCGCCTGGGTGTCCGGCCACGCCACCATCGGCGCGGCGTGGGCCGGCATCATGCGCAGCACCTTCGGCGACGCGGTGTCGTTCGTCGGAAGGACGGAGGACCCGCACGCGGTCGGGGTGACCCGGTCCTTCACCAGCTTCACCCAGGCCGCCACCGAGAACGCCCGCAGCCGCATCTACCTCGGCGTCCACTACTCGTTCGACGGCGACGACGGCCAGGCCATCGGGTACGACGTGGCCAGCTGGGTCTACCCCCGACACTTCGGCACGTTCAACTGCCCCATCACCTGCTGGTGAGCCGACCCCCGGGCAGGACCGCCCCGCCGCGCAGGAAAGCCGCGCGGCGGGGCCGTGCCGCCCCGACCGGTCGGTCACCAGGCGGGCGCAGCTCGGGCGTCCGCTCGGCCAGCACCCGGAACGCGCCCGCGTCCTCGCCACCGTGGTGGCGGGTCAGGGCGGAACAGAAGACGAGGCAGTGCGCCCGCAGGCTGCGCAGCCGGCCGTCGGGTGGATCGGCGCCGGACTCCGGGCCGAGGCCCTCGCGGAGTCGGGTCAGCTCCTCGCGGAGCCAGGTGTGGATCTCGATCAGCTGGTGGCCGAGCGCCAGGAGGCGGTCGGCCGGCTCGGGGGAAGGGTGCACATCGGTCCCGTACGTCCCGCGCCTCCATGCCCTCGGCGGTCTCCTTGCCGGGTGCACCGCGACGCTGCCGCGGAGCCTACCCGCTGCGCCTCTCCTCCGTGGGGTCCGGCGGCTCTTCCGGCTCCTCCGGCGCCCCGGCCTTGTCGAGCTCGTCCTCGTGCCACCGGGCCCGCCAGGCGGCCTCGCGTGCCTCGTGGGTGGTGCGTTCGTGGAAGACCATCGCGTGCAGCGCCTGCCGGGCCTCGTTCATGGTCAGCACCTCGAGCACGCAGAGGCCCACGCAGATCCCGGTCGCCAGGCCGAGGGCGGCGAGCCCGGGCAGGTGCGGGGCGGCCGGGATGCCGGCGGCCAGCAGCGCGACCGTGCCGACCCGGGACCAGGACAGGGTGCGCAGCGTGCGGAGCTGGAACAGCATGTTCCCGCACAGGTAGCAGATCAGCCCGCCGTAGAGCAGATGCACGTCCGGGCCTCTCGCCACCCCGTAGAAGGGGGTATGTGGATCGGCGATGTCGTCCAGGATCCCCTCTGCGCCGAGGGAGAACAGGATGATCCCCGCGATCATCGGCAGGAAGAGGTAGGCGTGCCCGTCGCGGGCCATCGTCACCCGGGGGCGGCCCTGCGCGGCGTGCAGCGCGATCCGGGCGGCCGGCCCGATCATGTCGAAGTGGGCCCACCAGAGCGCCGCGGTGAGGAAGATGCCGAGGGCGGCGGCGACGACCGCCGGCCAGGTCGGCGCCTGGCCGAGGAGGTTGCTGCCGATGCCGAACGAGATGACCGACTCGCCCAGGGCGATGATGAGGATGAAGTCGTACCGTTCCGTCCAGTGCTCCGCCGACGGGACCGTCCAGCTCCGGGTGCCGCTGATGATTCCCGTGGAGTACTGGAGGAGCACTACGGACACCCAGAGGCCGTCCCGGACCCATGCTGCCCACTGGGGGTCGTCGATCCGGCCGGGGATCAGTGCCGCGGCGAGCAGCAGGAAGGTGCTCAGCACGAGCTCCGGCGCGAGCCGGGCGAGCTGCCGCCGGTCCGCCGGGTCGCGTCGCACGGCGTGCACGTACAGCAGCACGTGTGTGGTGCGCAGCACCACGTAGGCCAGCGCCACGACGATCGGCCCGGCGGCCCCCCCGTGCGGGTTCCCGAACGCCTGGGGCAGCCCCAGGGCGAAGCAGAACAGCGCGGCCATCGCGAGGATCATCAGCACCGGGACGAAGCCCGCGCCGAGCCGGATCCGGGTGGCCACGATGCTGTGGACCACCCAGGCCCACCACAGCACCGCCAGCACCAGCATGCCGCGCAGCAGCGACGTGCCGCTGATCTGGACGGCAGTGGCCCGGGTGATGATGAAGAAGGAGAAGACGAAGACCAGGTCGAAGAACACCTCGAACCGGTCGACGCGGGCGCCCGGGGCCACGGCCACGGCCGGCCCGAGCCGCCCGCGTCCCCGGTAGCCGCCCACCCGTCCACTCTGCCGAGCGGACGACGGGGCGGGTGCGGGTTCGACGGGAGTCCCCCCCGCGAGCGGGACCGGCGGGTGAAACGGCGCGGGGCGCCCCGGTCGGTGTGACCGGGGCGCCCCGCGTCCGGTGGCGCTGCGGGTTACAGGCCCAGCTCGGCCTCGAAGTTGCCGGCCTCCAGCCGCTCCTTGACCGCGACCAGGAAGCGGGCGGCGTCCGCGCCGTCGATGAGCCGGTGGTCGTACGACAGGGCCAGGTAGACCATCGAGCGGACCGCGATCACCTCGCCGAGCTCCGGGTCGTTCACCACGACCGGCCGCTTGACCACGGCGCCCGTGCCGAGCATCGCCGACTGCGGGCTCGGCACGATCGGGGTGTCGAAGAGGGCGCCCCGGCTGCCGGTGTTGGTCAGGGTGAAGGTCGCCCCGGCGATCTCGTCCGGGCTGATCTTGTTGGTGCGGGTGCGGTCCGCCAGGTCGGCGATCCGCTTGGCCAGCCCGCCCAGGTTGAGGTCGCCCGCGCTGTGGATCACCGGCACCATCAGGCCGCGCTCGGTGTCCACCGCGATGCCCAGGTGCTCGGCGTCCGGGTAGGTGATCGTGCCGGCGTCCAGATCCATGCTGGCGTTGACGATCGGGTACGCCTGCAGCGCCTCGACGGCCGCCAGGGCGAAGAACGGCAGGAACGACAGCTTCACGCCGTGCCGCTGCTGGAACGAGTCCTTGGCCCGCGCCCGCAGCTTGGCGACCTTGGTGACGTCCACCTCGACCACCGTGGTGAGCTGCGCCATCTCGTGCAGCGACTCCTGCATCCGCTTGGCGATGACCGCGCGGATCCGGGGCAGCTTCTCGGTGGTGCCGCGCTTCGCGCTCGGCTGGGGCTTCGCGGCCGGCTTGGCCGGGGCCGCCGCGGCGGCCGGCTGGGCGGCCGGTGCCGGCGCGGCCTTGGCGGCCTTGGCCCGCTCCGCCGCCTCCAGCACGTCCTGCTTGCGGATCCGGCCGCCGACGCCGGTGCCCCGCACGGCGGAGAGGTCCACGCCGTGCTCGCTGGCGAGCTTGCGTACCAGCGGGGTCACGTAGCCGGCCGCCTCCTCGCCGCCACCCTGCGCGGGCGCCGTGGGGCGCTGCGGGGCGGCGGTCGGCGCCGCCGGGGTCGCCTGCCGCTCGGCCTGCGCGGGCCGGGCCGCGGTTTCGGCCTCCGCCGCCGGCTCGTTGTACGACAGGCCCGGGGTCGGCTCCTCGACCTTCGGCGCCGGGGCCTCGGCCTTCGGCTCCGGCTTCGCCGCGGGCGGCTCCGGCGCGGCCGCGGCCTTCGGCTCGGGTGCCTCGGCCTTCGGCTCGGGCTTCGGCGCCGGGGCCTCCGCCTTCGGCTCGGGCTTCGGGGCCGGTTGCGCCGCCGGGGCGGCGCCGGCCGCGCCGACGACCGCCAGGTCGGCGCCCACGGCCGCGGTCTCGTCCTCGGCGACCTTGATCTCCAGCAGCGTGCCGGCGACCGGCGACGGGATCTCGGTGTCGACCTTGTCGGTGGAGACCTCGAGCAGCGGCTCGTCGACCTCGACGGTGTCGCCGACCTGCTTGAGCCAGCGGGTGACCGTACCCTCGGTGACGCTCTCGCCGAGGGCCGGCATCTTCACCGGGGTGCCCTGGCCCGACGGGGCCGCAGCGGCCGGGGCCGCAGCGGCCGGGGCCGCAGCGGCCGGGGCCGGCTCCTGCACGGCCGGCTGCTCCGCCTCGGCCTGCGGCTCGGCGGCGGCCTCGGCGGCCGGCTCCTCCTGCTGCGGGGCCGCGCCGCCGCCCGCCGACTCGCCCTCACCGGCGATGACCGCCAGCTCGCTGCCGACCTCGGCGGTCTCGTCCTCGCCCACCACGATCCGGCTCAGCACGCCCGCCGCCGGCGACGGGATCTCGGTGTCGACCTTGTCGGTGGAGACCTCGAGCAGCGGCTCGTCGACCTCGACGGTGTCACCCTCCTGCTTGAGCCAGCGGGTGACGGTGCCCTCGGTGACGCTCTCGCCGAGCCGAGGCATGGTGACCGATACCGGCATCTCTCTAAGACTCCTTCATTCCCTGGTGCATCTCGCCCGTCTGCCGCCGGACGCCGCGGGTATCAGTTCTCGATCAGGCGTGCGCGTGCAGCGGCTTGCCGGCGAGGGCCAGGTGCGCCTCGCCCAGGGCCTCGTTCTGCGTCGGGTGGGCGTGCACGAGCTGCGCCACCTCGGCCGGGTACGCCTCCCAGTTGTAGATGAGCTGCGCCTCGCCGATCAGCTCACCGACCCGGGCACCGACCATGTGCACGCCGACGACCGGGCCGTCCTCCACCCGGACCAGCTTCACGAAGCCGGTCGTCTTCAGGATCTGGCTCTTGCCGTTGCCGCCCAGGTTGTAGTTGTAGCTCTTGACCTTGTCGGCACCGTACTGCTCCTTGGCCTTCGCCTCGGTGAGGCCGACCGACGCCAGCTCCGGCTCGCAGTAGGTGACCCGCGGGATGCCGGCCTCGTCGATCACGGCCGGGTTGTTGCCGGCGATCTCCTCGGCGACGAAGATGCCCTGCTGGAAGCCGCGGTGGGCGAGCTGGAGGCCGGGCACGATGTCGCCGACGGCGTAGACGTTCGGCACGCCGGTGCGCAGCCGCTCGTCGGTCAGCACGTAGCCGCGGTCCATCTTCACGCCCTGCTCCTCGTACCCGAGGTTGGCCGTGTTCGGGCCGCGGCCGACGGCTACCAGCAGCAGCTCGGCCTCGACGGTCTCGCCCCCGGCGATGGTCACCCGCACGCCGCTGTCGGTCTTCTCGACCTTCTCGAACGGCTTGCCGACCTTGAAGTTGATCTTCCGCTTGCGGAACGCCCGCTCCAGCGCCTTCGACGACTCCTCGTCCTCGGCGGCCACCAGGCGGGGTAGCGCCTCGATGATGGTCACGTCGACGCCGAAGGACTTCCACACGCTGGCGAACTCGACGCCGATCACGCCGCCGCCGAGCACGATCGCGGAGGAGGGGACCCGGTCCAGCGTCAGCGCGTGGTCGCTGGTGATGACCCGCTCGCCGTCGACCTCCAGGCCGGGCAGGCTCTTCGCGTACGAGCCGGAGGCCAACACGACGTTGCGGCCGGTGTAGCGCCTGCCGTCGACCTCGACGGCGTTCGGGGCGACCAGCTTGCCGGCGCCGGCCACGAACGTGATGTTCTTGCTGCCGCCCACCAGGCCCTGCAGGCCCTTGTACAGGCGGGAGATCACCCCGTCCTTGTACGAGTTGACCGCCGCCATGTCGATGCCGACCAGCTCGGCCTTGACGCCGAACTGCTCCGACTCGCGGGTCTGGTCGGCGATCTCGGCGGCGTGCAGCAGCGCCTTCGTGGGGATGCAGCCGTTGTGCAGGCAGGTCCCGCCGAGCTTGCCCTTCTCGATCAGCGCGACCGACAGGCCCAGCTGGGCGGCACGCAGCGCGGTCGCGTAGCCGCCGCTACCACCTCCGAGGATGACGATGTCGAAGGTTGCGTCGTTCGGCTCGCTCACGTCCAACTCCCAGGTCGCGTCACTGCTCGGGGGTCACGGCGGGGTGTCAGGGACCGGCCCCACCTCGGTCATCTTGTCACCACCCCGCGCCGGACGCGTACTGAGGTGCCCAATGACACGTCTTGGACACGTACGCTTGCCATGCTCTTCGATGACAGGACATGGGGGGACGGGTCGGTGGCGCTGTTCCGACGACGACGCAAGCAGGCGCGCCCGGCGGGGGGTGGTGACCGGCCGGTCGACCGTGCCGACCTCGAACACCTCGAGAACTTCGTCCGGACCCGGCGGGGTGTCGAGGCGTACATCGAGCCGCGGACGACCGTCACCGAGACCACGGTCATCCTGATCGCCGACGACGGGGAGTGGACCCGCCGCCGCATCGACGGCCCGGAGGGCGCCCGCCGCTTCGCGCACCGGATGGCCATCCCGGTCTACGACGTCCGCCTGATGGGATACCCGCAGCGCATGCGCGACTACAACGAACGCCGCAAGCGCCGGCCCGAGCTGTACTGAATCCGCTCGCCGCCAGCCGGCAAGGAGCCCCCTGATATGCCGAAAGCGCTGACAGGGGGCCCTCCTTGCCGCTCAGCCGTTGGCGGCGACATCCTCCACCAGGTGGACCAGGGTGCGGACCGGGACGCCCGTGCCGCCCTTGGTCCAGTAGCCGGTCGCCTCGCCCGAGTGGTAGCTGGGGCCGGCGATGTCGATGTGCGCCCAGGCCACCTCATCGGTGACGAACTCGCGCAGGAACACCCCGCCCTGGAGCATGTGACCCGCCCGGTCCATGCCGGCGTTGGTCTGCGAGATGTCGGCAACGTCGGAGTCCATGCCCTTGCGTACGTCGTCCGGCAGCGGCATCGGCCAGGCCGGCTCGCCGGTGGCCTCGCCGGCGGCCTTCACCCGCTCGCACAGCTCCGGGGTGCCCATCACGCCGGCGATCCGCTTGCCCAGCGAGATGACCTGCCCACCGGTCAGCGTGGAGGTCTCGAACAGGTAGTCCGCGCCGTCCTCGCAGGCCCGGGCGATCCCGTCGGCGAGGATCATCCGTCCCTCGGCGTCGGTGTTGAGCACCTCGACCCTCTTGCCGTTGTACATGGTGACGACATCGCCCGGCCGGTAGCTGGTGCCGGACGGCATGTTCTCGGCCATCGGCAGGTACGCGGTCACCGCGACCGACGGCTTGAGCGCGGCGATCGCCAGCATGGCGGCGCCGACGGCCGCCGCGCCGCCCATGTCGGACTTCATCTCCCACATGCCCTGCGCCGGCTTGATCGAGACGCCGCCCGTGTCGAAGGTGATGCCCTTGCCGACCAGCGCGACCCGCTTGCCGTTGCCGCCGCCGTCCGGGGTGTAGGTCAGCTTCACCAGGCGCGGCGGGGCCTCCGAGCCCTGGCCGACGGCGAGGATGCCGCCGTAGCCGCCGGCCGCCAGGGCCGCCTCGTCCAGCACCTCGACGCCCAACCCCGCCTCGCGGGCGGCCTCGGCCACCGCGTCGGCGAACACCGGCGGGCGCAGCAGGTTCGGGGCGGTGTTCACCCAGTCCCGGGTGAGCCGGACAGCGCTCGTCACCGCCTGCGCGCGGGCCACCTCGGCCTGGGCGTTCGCGTCGCCCGCGTCGGGGACGGCCACCAGCACCTCGGCCACCGGCTCCCGCCGGGCCGGCTGCGGCCGCGTCTTGTACCCGGCGAAGCGGTACCCGCCCAGCAGCGCGCCCTCGGCGACCGCCCGCAGCGCCGCCGCCGCGTCGGCGTCGTCCGGCAGCGGCAGGGTCAGCGCCACCCGGCGCGCCCCGGCCAGAGCCCGCACGGCCGAGCCGGCCGCCCGGCGCAGGGCCTCCGGCGCGGGGGCGGCGCCGGTCGGCTCGCCGCCGAGCCCGACCGCGACGACGACCGGGGCGGTGACCGTGCCCAGGGTGGCCAGCTTGACGACCTCACCCGGGGCGCCGGTCGCGCCGAGCAGCGCCAGCGTCTCGGTGAGCTTGCCGTCGAAGGCCGCGGCGATGCTCTCGGCGCCGCTGGCCAGCAGCAGCGCGCCGGCGGGACCGGCATCGGCGGCCTGCTCCCCGCTCTGGCTGTAGAGGCCGATCACGATCGCGTCGACGGCGAGTTCGGCGGGGTCGGTGTCGACCAGACTGAGGGTGGTGCTGGGCGATGTCACTGAGGCAACTCCGGGCGGGCCGGGCCGGACGCGTCGTCGCGTACCGGCGATGAAGGTCTCCGGCGGCAACCTACCCGCCGGATGATTGGCTGTCCCGCCGAACGCCGCCGGCAGGGTCCCGCCGATGCTAACCAGCCGTTCAAGGGCCGGTAAGTTGCCACCCATGACCGACGTGACCTCCGGCGCCGCCGCGATCCGACTGCGCCGTTCCCCGCTGCACGAGCGGCACGCCGCCCTCGGCGCCAAGTTCGCCCCGTTCGGCGGTTGGGAGATGCCGCTGGAGTACGCCGGGGGTGGGGTGCTCAAGGAACACACGGCGGTTCGCGCCGGGGTCGGCGTGTTCGACGTGTCGCACCTGGGCAAGGCGCGGGTGACCGGGCCGGGCGCGGCGGACTTCGTCAACGCGTGCCTGACCAACGACCTCGGCCGGATCGCCCCGGGCGGGGCGCAGTACACGCTGTGCTGCGACGACGCGACCGGCGGCGTGGTGGACGACATCATCGCCTACCTGTACGCCCCCGACCACGTCTTCCTCATCCCGAACGCCGCGAACACCGCCGAGGTGGTGCGCCGGCTGCGCGCCGCCGCGCCCTCGTCGGTCACGGTCACCGACGAGCACGAGGCGTACGCGGTGCTGGCCGTGCAGGGGCCGCGCTCGGCGGAGCTGCTCGACGCGCTGGGCGTGCCCACCGACCACGGCTACATGAGTTTCCGGCCCGCCACCCTGGCCGGCGCCGACCTGACCGTCTGCCGCACCGGCTACACCGGGGAGCTGGGCTACGAGCTGGTGGTGCCGGCCGAGCACGCCGTCGCCGTCTGGGACGCGCTGTTCTCCGGCGGCGAGCGGTTCGAGCTGCGGGCGTGCGGGCTGGGCGCGCGGGACACGCTGCGCACCGAGATGGGGTACCCGCTGCACGGGCAGGACCTGTCGCCGGAGATCACCCCGGTGCAGGCCCGCGCGGGGTGGGCGGTCGGCTGGGGCAAGCCGGCGTTCTGGGGTCGCGACGCGCTGCTCGCCGAGAAGGCGGCCGGCCCCCGGCGTACGCTGCGCGGCCTGGAGGCGGTCGCCCGGGCGATCCCGCGCCCCGGCATGACGGTGTACGCGGGCGAGCAGGCCGTCGGCGCCGTCACCAGCGGCACCTTCTCGCCGACCCGCAAGCTGGGCATCGCGCTGGCCCTCGTGGACACGGCGGCGGACCTGGCCGACGGCGCCACGGTCGAGGTCGACATCCGCGGCCGCCGCGCCCAGATGCGCCTCACCCGCCCCCCGTTCGTGCAGCCCTCGGTGAAGTAACCGCCCGGGTCCGGCGCCGGGCCCCTGCCCCTGCCCCGGCGCCGGGCCCCTGCCCCGGCGCCCGGGCCCCTGCCCCGCCCCGGTGATCAAGAAGAATGCGTCAGGTTCGACGCTCCCGTTGACGCAAATCTCTTGATCACCGGGCCGGCGGGATCACCGGGCCGGCGGGATCACCGGGGCCGGCGGGATCATCGGGGCCGGCGGGCGGGCGCGCGGAAGGGCGGCGGGTCAGGCGGGGGGTTCGCCGGCGTCCAGGACCGCCTGGGTCCAGCCGCCCTCGATCACGCCCGTGCGGTCGAGCACGGCCCAGTCGACGACGTCGGCCGCCTCGACCACCACCGGTGAGCCGATCCGGACGCTCGGGTCGCCGGCGGCGTCGCTGGCGCTCGCGCCCGTGATCCGCTCCGGGGAGTCCCACGAGGTCACCCCGGCCCAGACGTACTCGGGGCCGTCGTCGCCGGGTAGGCCGTACTTGACGACGAGCTGCGACTCCGGCGGCAGCGCCCCGGCCACGAACCGGGCCCGGACGTCGGCCAGGCTCGCCCGGGCCGTGGCGATCGCCCTGCTCATCGCGTCCCCGGTGCGGGCGTAGCGGACGTCCGGCTGGATGCCGGCGAACAGGGTGGCGCAGGCCGCGGCGAAGTACCGGCCGGCCGGCCCCGGGTGCCCGGGCGGCGGGCGCAGGCTCAGGAACGAGTCCGCCTCCGGGTCGGTGGCCGGGTCCAGCTCCAGCCGCAGCAGCACCGGCGCGGTCGCCCCGTGCTGCTCCGGGTTCCCGTACGCCACCGCGATGTCGTGCCCGGTGACCGTGGCGAGCACCGGCAGCTGCACGAACGCGGGCACCTCCTCGCCGGCGAGGCCGTCGGTCCACTCCCGCAGCAGCCGCCGGGCGGCGCCGGTCATCACCGCGCCCCAGGCCCGGGTGAGATGGTCGGGCACCCCCTGCGTCTGCAACTCCAGCAGCCCGAACCGACGCAGCCCCTTCGTGGTGAACCACAGCCCGTTGCTGTCGGAGGAGTACGGCACCAGCACCCAGTCGACCAGTCGGACCCGGCCCTGCGCGTCGGGCAGCGACCGCAGCGCCGCCGCCGGGTCGAGGAACTGCAGGCCGAAGACGTCCACCACGTCCCCGCCGGAGCTCTCCGCGACCGCGGCGGCCACCGCCCGCGCCGCCCACTCGTGCGCCGGCGGCCAGCCCGGCCGGTACTCCGCCTGCACGACGACGAGGTGGGTGGCCGCGGCGAGCCGGTCGAGCTGCGACTCGCTGGCCCCGAACGCGGCCAGCAGGTCCGGCGGCAGCTCGGGGAACTCGCCGATCGACCGGGTGTCCACACTCATCAGCGGGCTGTCCAGCATCTGCGTCGCCAGCCCGTGCACCGGCTCGGCGAGCCGGCCGGCCAGCCCCCGCACGGCGGCCTTCGGACCCACCCTCGGCAGCCCCCGCATCGGCACCAGGTACGTCGCGCTGAGCGACTCCGGGACGGGGACCGGCAGGAAGTCATCCGTGATGAGCATGGCCCTCCTCGTCTCCCCGCGCCGGCGCCGCCGCCCGTCCCGCGCCCCGCAATTCGGCCCTGTCGCCCGAAACGCTACCCGCCCCGGGCCGGAGGATCAGCGGGTCGCCACCAGACCCAGGTAGACCAGCGTGGTGACCACCTCCACGGCGGCGCCCAGCACGTCGCCCGTGACCCCGCCGAGGCGGCGTACCACGTGCCGCAGCAGCAGCACCGCGACGGCGAGAGCGGCGAGCACGGCGGCCGGCCCCTGCCACGGGCGACCCGGCACCGCGGCCACGGCGACGAGCGCGACGGCGGCCGTGCCGAGACCCACCGCCACCGGCCCGACGGTGCCGGCGACCAGCGCGCCGAGCCCGTCCGGGCGGGCGGCGGGCACGCCCCGCCGGCAGGCCACGGTCACCCCGAGCCGGCCGGCCGCGGTGGCCGCCACCACGGCCGCGAGCGTCGCCGGCCACGGCCGGGCCGCCAGCTCCGCGAGCGCGGCGGCCTGCACCAGCAGTACGACCACCAGCGCGGCCACCCCGAAGGGGCCCACGTCCGGCTTCTTCATGATCTCCAGCGCCGCCGCCCCCCGCCGGTACGAGCCGAGCGCGTCGACGGTGTCGGCCAGTCCGTCCAGGTGCAGCCCCCGGGTGAGCAGGGCACCGACGCCGACCGTCACCCCGGCCGCGACCAGCGGCGCGGCGACGGCCGACAGGGCCAGCAACGCCCCGGCGAGCGCCGCGCCGAGCAGCGCCCCGACGGCCGGGGCCAGCGCCATCGCCGCGCCCGCCGCGGCCCGGTCCACCCGGCCCGCGCGCACCGGCAGCGTGCTGAACGTGGTGAGCGCCAGCCGCAGCCCGTCGCCGAGGCGTCGCTCAGCCGGCACGCCGCCCGGCCGGGTCCGCCGTGGCGGCCTCGTCCGCCCCCGCCGTGGCGGCCTCGTCCGGCTCCGTGCTGGCCGGTTGGCCCGGCTCGGCGGGCTGGCTCGACTCCGCGGGCTGGCCCGGCTGGTCCGACTCGGCGGGCTGGCCCGGCTGGTCCGACTCGGCGGGCTGGCCCGGCTGGCCCGGCTGGCCCGGTTCACCCGGTCGCCCCGGTTCGGTGGGCCGGCCCACCTGGGCCGGCTCGGTGGTGGCCGGCCCGGGGCCCGCCGGCTCCGGCTCGCGGAAGTCGGGCTCGTCGCCGTCGCCCCGATCCTGGTCGCCCTCGCCGCCCTCGCCCGTCACCGGGCGGGCGGGCAGCGCGGCGGCCAGCGCCAGCACCGAGCGCAGCAGCGGCAGCGCGGCCAGGGCGTTCGCGCCCTCGCCCAGGTCGAGCCGTAGGTCGAGCAGCGGGGTCAGCCCCAGCACGTCGGCGCCGAGCCGGACCGCCGGGTGGCCGCCGTCGTCGGCGAGCAGGCACCAGTGTCGGGCCTGCCCCGCCAGGTCCCGGCTGACCAGGCCGGCGGCGATGCCGACCGGGCCGTCGAGCAGCACCGGAACCCGGCGGGCGGTCGCGCCGAGCAGCACGCCGGTGGCCGCCGCGATGGTCCCGCCGCCCAGTTCGGCCAGCACGTCCCGGGCCTCCCGCGGCGAGCGCCGGGTGCGGTGCACCGCGTCCCGGACGGCGGCGCAGCGCCGCATCCAGGCCGCGTCGTCGATCTGGCCGTGCTCCGTCACGACCCGGCCGAGCACGGCCGGCGGCTCCGCCCCGGCGGTCGCCGCGAGCACGGCGGCCGCCGCCGCCTCGGTGCCGGCCCCGCACGCCCCCAGCACCAGCAGCCGTACGCCCGCGTCGGCGGCCTCCTCCGCCAGCCGCCAGCCGTATCGCAGCGCCTCGTCGACGGTCTCCAGGTCCAGCGCGGGCATGCCCTCCATCGGCGCGGCGGCCGGCACCTCCGCCACCTGGAGGCTGGCGCCGTTCTCCGCGGCCAGCCGGGCCAGGGCGCCCTCGCCGGCGCGCGCCTGCGCGGCCTGGCGGGCCGACTCGGCGGGGGAGGCGCCGGCCGCCGCCCCGCCGGCGTGGTCGCCGTGCAGCAGCAGCACCCGTACGGCGTCCCAGGGCGCGGGGGTCGGGGTGCCCTGGGTGGCGGCGGCGAAGCCCACCACCCGCTCCAGCACCCCCAGTCCGGCGCCGGGCGGCAGGTCGAGGGTGGCGAGCCGCTCGACGGCCTGCGGGCCCGTGTACTCGTCCGGCATGGGCAGTTCCATGCCGGGCTGGATGATCAGGCCGGTGGTGACCATCGGCAGCGCCATCGTCGGCGCGGCCCACGGGGCGCCCGCGGGCTCCGCCGAGGGGGCCGGGGCCGGGGCGACGGCCGGGGTCAGCACGTCCGGCAGGGCGGCCTCCCAGCCCGGGGCGCGCGCGGCGGCGACCGCTGCCGCGTCGGCGGGGATCCTCTCCGCCTCCGCCGCTCCGGCGGCGGCCCGCTCCGGCGTGGCGGCCCTGGCGGGCTGCGCCGGGACGGCGGCGCCGGCGAGCGCGGTCGGCTTCAGCCAGCACGCCTGGCCGGCGACCACGAGGACCACCGCGTCGCACGCGTCGGCGACCGCCCGGTTGGCCGAGCCGAGGGCGTCGGCGAACGCGCGGCCCAGCGGCGTGGTCGGCACCAGCGACAGCCCCACCTCGGGGCTGACCAGCACGAGCCGCGCCGGGCAGCCGCGGACCGCCGCGGCCAGCTCCGCGATGGTGGCCGTGTCGTCGGCCGGCTGGTGGGCCGGGTCGAGCAGGACGGTCACCCAGCCGCCGAGGTCGTCGACGAGCAGCGTCTCGTCCGGGGCGGCGGAGGCGATGACGTCGGCCAGCCGGCGCGGGTCCTCGGCCGTCTCCTCGGTGGTCCAGCCCGCCGGCCGCCGGCCGCGGTGCGCCGCCAGGCGGGCGGCCCACTCCGCGTCCGCCGGGTCGCCGGTCGCCGCCGTCGCCACGTAGCGGACGGTGGGCGCGTCGGCGACCAGGGCCTCCGCGAACTCGGACTTGCCCGAGCGGATCCCGCCGAGCACCAGGAGCGTGTGCCACCCGTCAACGGACATGCCCGTACCTTACGACCGCCGCGGGCCGCGTCGCCCGCCGGCCCGTACGCCGGCCGGCGGCCCCGGCGTCGTCCTCGCCGGCGGGCTCAGCCGCAGTGCTCGTACGGGCTGCCGTAGCCGACCCCGCCCACGGAGCCGCCCCACCTGACGCACGTCCCGGCGGCGCGCGCCCGCACCGGCCCGGCGTAGTACGCGAAGGAGCCGCTGTCGGTGACCCGGGTCTTCCCCTGCACCTCCAGGTACGCGGACACGGTCGACCGCACGCCCACCCCGGTGTCCTTGAGCGTCACCACGCAGTTGTCCCCCGTCGCGGCCTTGTACAGCAGGAACACCCGGCCGCGCCGGACGCCGTCGGAGCCGGTCAGCGTCGCCGAGTCGATCACGGCGTACCCGCTGCCGCAGACCTGCCCCGCCGTGTACGGGTTCGGCTTCTGGGCGGCGGTGGTGGTCGTACCCGGCCGGGGGCTGGCGCTCGCGGCGCCGGAGGGCGCGGCCGGGTCGTCGGCGGGGTGGGTCGGCCGGGCGGTGGCGCCGGGGCGGGCGGAGCCGGACGGCGTGGCCGCGGCGGTGGCGCCGGTGGGGCCGGGCCGGGCCGAGCGGATCCTGCCGGCGTCGGTGGACCCGGCCACGGCCGGTGCCGAGCCGTCGGCCAGCGCGGTCTGCTGGTCCCGCGGGTCCTGCCCCGCGCCCGACCACAGCGCCGTCGCGGCGACGCCGGCGACCAGCACGGCGGCCACCGCGCCCGCGACGCCGGCCAGCGCGAGACGCCGACGCCGCCGGGACCCGTCGGTCGGGTTCTCCAGGGTCGACGGCAGGCCCCCGTCCGTGGGCCACGCCGGCGGGCCGGGCACCGCCGGGTACGGCGCGGACGTCCCGGTCGGCGCGGGCGGGACCGCCGGTGGGCTGGCCGGCCCGGGCGGAGCGACCCGGGCCTGAGGAGGTGTGGCCGGGGTGGCCGTGCCGCTGGGAGGCGGGGCCGGGGTGCGGGGAGGCGTGGCCGGGCCGGCGGTGCTGCTGGGAGGCGGGGCCGGGGTGCTGGGAGGCGTGGCCGGGGCGGCCGTGCCGTCGGAAGGCGGGGTCGGGGTGCTGGACGGCGTGGCCGGGCCGGCCGGGGCGGGTGGGGCGCTCACGGCGGGACCGGGCACGGCCCACGGCGGGCGGGCCGAGACCGGGAACGTCGCCATCGTGGCGTCGCGCGCCGCCAGGGCCGCGTCGGCCAGCTCCGCCGCGCTGCCGTACCGGTCGGCGGGGCGCTTCGCCATCGCCCGGCCGATCAGCTCGACCACCGCCGGCGGGGTGCCCGGCGGCAGCGGCGGCGGCTCGTCCTGGGCGTGCCGCATGGCCACCTGCAACGGGTTGTCCCCGTCGAACGGGGGCCGGCCGGCGAGGCAGTAGTAGGCCACCGCGCCAAGGGCGTAGACGTCGGTGGCCCCCGACACGGGCTGGCCCGTGGCCTGTTCCGGCGACATGTACCAGGCGGTGCCGAGCAGCGTGTGCGCGGCGGTCATGCCGGCCGTGCCGCGGGACCGGGCGATGCCGAAGTCGACCAGCACCACCGTGCCGTCCCGCTGCACCATCAGGTTGCCCGGCTTGACGTCGCGGTGCACGATTCCCGCCGTGTGCGCCGCGTGCAGCGCCGCCGCCGCCTGGGCCACCACCGACATCGTGGACGCCGGGTCCAGCCGCCCCGCCCGGCGCACCCAGGTCGCCAGGGGCTCGCCGTCGACGTACTCCATCACCAGGTAGCTCACCTGGCTGCCGTCGTCGAGGGCGGACTGCCCGAAGTCGTGCACGGCGACGATGCCGGGGTGGCGCAGGGCGGCCATCATCCGGGCCTCGGCGTGGAACCGCGTGGTGAACTCCGGATCGGCGACCAGGGAGGGCAGCAGCACCTTCACGGCCACCACCCGGTCCAGCAGGGTGTCGGTGCACCGCCAGACGGCGCCCATGCCGCCGGTCGCGACGCGCTCGGTCAGCAGGTAACGGCCGCCGAGCAGCACTCCTTGAGTCAGCACCGCGCCACCGTACCGGCCCTGGTGATCCACCCGGTCGCCAGTGGCGGGCGGAGGAGCGCCGGGGCCGTCCGGTACGGGGGCGACTACGCTTGCGGGGGTTCGTCCCAGGGAACTCAGCGGCGAGGGGAGACGCGGCATGGCGTGGAGCTGGCGGTACGAGGGCGCGGACGGCGCGTCGGCCGAGGGGCCGGCGGAGACGTTCGGCAGCCAGGCGGACGCCGAGTCGTGGATCGGCCAGACCTGGCGGCAACTCGCGGCGTCCGGCGTCACCACGGTCACGCTCGTCGAGGACGACCGCGTGGAGTACCGGATGAGCCTGCAGCCCCCGGCCGAGTGATGACCGGCGACCGGCCGGGCGCGGGCGGGCCGCTGGTGCTCGGGGTGCCCCGGGACGCGTTCCGGCCCAGCCCGGTCTTCGTCGCGCTGGTCGCCCTGCTGGTGACCAGCGCCGTGCTGACCTGGAACGGGATCGGCAACGTCCGGTTCGACGTGTTCCTCTTCGTCGTCTCGGGCTGGCTGGTCTCGCTCTGCCTGCACGAGTACGCCCACGCGCTGGTCGCGTACCGGGCCGGCGACCGCGGCGTGGCCCACCGGGGCTACCTGCGACTCAACCCGTTCACGTACACCCACCCGCTGCTGTCGATCGTGCTGCCCGTGGTGGTGGTGCTGCTCGGCGGGATCGGGCTGCCCGGCGGCGCGGTCTGGGTGGACCGGCACGCCATCCCGGGCCGGGCGCGGCACACGCTGGTGAGCCTCGCCGGGCCGGCGACCAACGTGCTGTTCACCCTGCTGCTGGTGGCCGTCCTGCGGCTCGGGTTCGGCGGCAACGGCCCGGTGGAGTTCTGGGCCGGCGTGGCGCTGCTGGCGTTCCTCCAGCTCACCGCCAGCGTGCTCAACCTGCTGCCGGTGCCCGGGCTGGACGGCGGCAACATGATCCAGCCGTGGCTGAACCCGCAGTGGCGGCGGATGTACGACCTGTTCGCCCCGTACGGGTTCCTCCTGCTGTTCGCGCTGCTGTGGAACCCGCGCATCGGCGGCTGGTTCTTCGATGGCGTCTTCGCCGTGGCGGACGTGCTCGGCCTGCCCCCGCGGCTCTACGGCTACGGCCTCGACCTGATCCGCTTCTGGCAGGGCTGACGCCGGGACCGGGCGGGATCATGATGTCCGGGGTCCGGCCAACGCGGGCGCGCCGGCCGGACCCGGGCGGGGTCACGGGCGCTGGGCGGGGGACTTGGTCTGCGCCGGGTCGCGCTCGGTGATCGGGTCCACGACGGCGTCGATCGCCTTGAGCAGGTCGGCGTCCAGCTTCACACCGGCGGCCTTGACGTTGTCGTGCACCTGCTCGGGGCGGGACGCGCCGATGATCGCCGAGGAGACGTTCGGGTTCTGCAGCACCCAGGCGACGGCGAGCTGCGGCATGGTCAGCCCGGCCTGCTCGGCCAGGGGCTTGAGCTGCTGCACCCGGGTCAGCACCTCGTCGGTGAGGAAGCGGGAGATGAACATCGATCCCGACTTCTCGTCGGTGGCGCGGGAGCCGGCGGGCGGCGGCTGGCCCGGCAGGTACTTGCCGGAGAGCACGCCCTGCGCCATCGGCGACCAGACGATCTGCCCGACGCCCAGCTCCTCGCTGGTGGGGATCACCTCGGCCTCGATGACCCGCCACAGCATCGAGTACTGCGGCTGGTTCGAGACCAGCGGGACACGCAGCTCCCGGGCCAGCCGGTGGGCCTCGCGGATCTGCGCGGCCGTCCACTCCGACACGCCGATGTAGTGCGCCTTGCCGGAGTGCACGACGTCGGCGAACGCCTCCATCGTCTCCTCCAGCGGGGTGCTGTGGTCGTACCGGTGGGCCTGGTAGAGGTCCACGTAGTCGGTCTGCAGCCGGCGCAGCGAGCCGTTGATCGACTCCATGATGTGCTTGCGGGACAGGCCACGGTCGTTGCGGCCCGGGCCGGTCGGCCAGTAGACCTTCGTGAAGATCTCCAGCCCCTCGCGGCGCTCGCCCTTCAGCGCCCGGCCGAGCACCTCCTCGGCCTTGGTGCCGGCGTATACGTCGGCGGTGTCGAACGTGGTGATGCCGTTGTCCAGGGCGGCCCGGACGCAGGCGAGGGCGGCGTCCTCCTCGACCTGCGAGCCGTGGGTGATCCAGTTGCCGTACGAGATCTCGCTGACCATCAGGCCGGAGCGGCCTAGGTGTCGGAATTCCATGCTCCGACCCTAGTCCCGCCCGATCATGGTCACACAGCGACGAGCCGCCCGGCGGGCCTGCTCACCGCGCCGGCGGCTGACCGGAGACCGCGCGGCTCACCGCGACGGGCGGCCGACCCCGACGCGCGGCTCACAGCAACGGGGTGGCGTCGGCGAGTAGCTTGTCGATCTCCTCGACCACCCGGTCCCGGCTCGGGTGCACGCGGTCGATCAGCGGCTCACCCCGCCGGTCCAGCGCCCCCCAGCGGCCCGCCCCGTCACCGACCAGGAACGCGACCGGGTGGACGACCAGCGCCGGGTGCGCGGGCGCCACGATCACCCGCCCCGTGCGGTCCACCACCCCGCGCCGGCCGTTCAGCTCGACCACGGCCAGCCCCTCCTCCGTGAAGCCGTCGATGTAGCGGCCGTCGGCCAGGGCCGTGGTGATGCCGTGGTACCGGGTGGGAAGCACCAGGGAGCCCGTCCGGTCCACCGCGCCCCAGCGGTCGCCCGCGCGTACCGCCGCGAGCCCGCCCCGGAAGGGGCGCACGTCGTCGAAGCCGGGCGGGATCACCACGATGTTGGACGGGTCGATCGCCATCCAGTTGCCGGCGCCGTCCATCGAGACCCAGGCCAGGCCGTCGGAGAACGAGCCGACCGCCCGGTAGCCGTTGTTGGCCTCGATGAGCGTGCGACCGGACTCGTCGACCAGCGCCCAGCGGGCTGCCTCCGGCCGGCGTACCCAGGCCACGCCCTCCCGGAACGGCTGCACCTCGGCGTACTCGGTGCCGAGCACCAGGTTGCCGTCGGCGTCGGCGTACCCCCACCGCTGCTGGTCCTGGTCGAACGTGGGCACCGGAGGCCGGCCCGCGCGCACGATCTCGTCCCGGCTGCGCGGGTACGGGCCGAAGCCGTCCCGGCCGGCCCGCTCGGCGACCGCGTCCAGTGCGACGCGGGTCCGCGCGGTCAGCTCCGGATCGTCGGCCCGGCGCAGGTCCAACGCCCGCTCGAAGTGGTGGCACGCCTCGATCAGCCGGCCCTGGTCGTAGCAGCACCGGCCCGCGTGCTCGTGCAGGGCCGCCCGCAGCCGGTCGGGCAGCTCGGTGGAGTTCGCCTCGGCGAACAGCCGGTCGGCCTCGGCGAACTCGCCCCGCCAGCGCAGCACCTGGGCCAGCCGCGCCCGGGCCAGCGCGGTCCGCCGCAACTCGCCGGTGGCCTCGGCGTACGTCAGGGCGAGCCGGGCGTCGTCGAGCGCCTCGTCCAGGTCGCCGAGGATGCGGGACGCGACCGCCCGGAGGCTCAGCAACCGGGCCCGCGACCGGTTGTCCAACGCCACGTCGAGCTTCGCCGTCAGCCCGTCCCGGACCGTACGCAGCTTCTCCGGGTCGTCGGTCTCCTCGCGCAGGGTCTCCGGGTGCAGCCGCCACTGCAACGCGGCGAGCGCCTGCTCCGGGTCCATCGGCCGGTCCTGCCCCGGCCGTGCCGCCGGCCCGGCGGGCGACACCGGCCGACCGGGCGGCGCGGAGACCTGGTTGGCGGGTGGCGCCGAGACCGGGTGCGCGGGTGGCGCCGAGACGGGGTGTGCCGGGGGTGCGGAGGCGGGGTGTGCGGGTGGCGCCGAGACCGGGTGCGCGGGTGGCGCCGAGACGGGGTGTGCGGGTGGCGCCGAGACCGGGTGCGCGGGTGGCGCCGAGACCGGGTGCGCGGGTGGCGCCGAGATCGGGCGTGCCGGGGGCGCGCTCATCGGGTGGGCCGGCGCACCGTCGGTCGCCGGCGTAGTGGCGGGGGTGGCTGCGGCCGTCGTTCCCGCGCCGGGCCCGGCTGCGGGGACCGGGTGGCCGTCCCCGTCATGTGGAGGCCGTCCGGCGGCGGCCGGCTCGGCAACCGGCGGTACGGAACGGCTCGGCCGGAACCAGGAGGCCGAACTGTCCGCGGCCGGTGCAGCCGGCTGGTCGGCCCGGGCCGGCTGCTCGTCGGGCCGGGCTGGGGTCGGGAACACGTCGGCCGGCGGCGCGGTCACGTCGGGCTGGGCCGGGATCCGAGGGGCCGGCGCGTGCGGTGAGCCCGCTTCGGCCGAGGGGGATGTGGGCGGGGCGGCGACGGCAGCAGGCTCCTGCGGCGAGTGGCTTCCCTCCCGTACGGCCGGGGGCGCGACGCCCGGAAGGCTGTCGTCGTCCCGCGGGCCGGGCCGTTCGGGCTCCTCTCCGGACGTCGCGGTCGTCTGGGCGGCCTCGGTGTCGTCCGGCGCGGGGCGGTTGGTGAGCCCCTCGTCGGCGCTGCCCTCGCCCGCCGTCGTGGTGGCCTCTCGCTGTGGCTCGACCGGGTCCCCGGCCTGTCTCGGGGACGGCACCTCGACGATGGGGGCAGTGGTGGGGCTGCCAGGGGCTGCCGAGTTCGGGTCGATGCCCGGCGCGCCGCCGGTCGGGGAGTCCCCCCGGCTGCCGGCCTCGGCGCCCCCGCCGGCCGCCGGTCCTGTCGTGAGCGCCGGTCCTGTCGTGAGCGCCGGCCCTGTCGTGAGCGCCGGCCCTGTCGTGAGCGCCGGCTCGGTTGCAGGTGCGGGCCTGGTCGCAGGCTCCGGCTCGATTGTGGATGCCGGTCCGCCCTCGGGCGCCGGTTCCGGGGCGGGCAGCGGCGGTACGGCCGGTACGTCGCTGGGCGGACCGGCGACCGACGTGCCGTCCGGCGACGGCGGGAGGTCCGCCATCGGCGCGGCGCGGTCGTCGGGGTTCGGGCGGCTGGGCGACGCCGGCGCGAGCCCGGGGAGCGTCGCGTCCGGACGGACCGATCCCGCGTCCGCGACCGGCGGTTCGTCGCGCCGCTCGGGCGCGGGTCGGCTCTCGGCCGAGGCGGGAGCCGGCAGGAACTCCAGCCGCAGTCGGGCCGCCGGCGGCGCGGAGACCGGCTCCGCCGGCGGCGCGGAGACCGGCTCCGCCGGCGGCGCGGAGACCGGCTCCGCCGGCGGCGCGGAGACCGGCTCCGCCGGCGGCGCGGAGACCGGCTCCGCCGGCGGCGCGGAGACCGGTGGCGCAGGGGCCGGTGGCGCGGAGACCGGTGGCGCAGGGGCCGGTGGCGCGGAGACCGGTGGCGCAGGGGCCGGTGGCGCGGAGACCGGTGGCGCAGGGGCCGGTGGCGCGGAGAGTGGCGGCGCAGGGGTCGGCGGCGCGGACACCGGCGCTGCGGGGACCGGCGGCTGGGACCCGGGCGGGGCGGAGGCAGGCACTGCCGACACGGGCGCTCCCGAGACGGGAGCCGCGGGGGCAGGCGCCCCGGAGACCGGTCCATCCGTAGCGTGCGCGTCGGGCGCCGGGGCCACCGGCCGTGCCTGGCGGGGTGCGTCGGCGGCCGGGTCGACCGGCGAGCGCCGCGACTCGTCCGGTCGGCGGCGCGGCTCCACCGGGGGATACGCGGCCGTGCGCTGGTCGTCGTGGACCGGCGCGGCTCTGTCGACGGGCGGGCGGTGGTCGTACGGGTCGGTGACGGGACGGGCGGATCCCCGGCCCTGCGGCTGGACGGGACCGGGCTCCGGCCAGGGCAGGCCGTCGCGGTGCGCGGGTGCGTGCCGGGCCGCCGGGTCGCGGTACGTCTCCGGGTGTGCGGCGCCGTCCCGCGGGGCTCCCCGGTACGGCTGTCCGTCCCGCTCGGCGGGCCGTTGTGGCGCGTCGACCCCGGGCTGGCCGACGCCCGCCTGGTCGTGGTGGCGAACCGGCCGCTCCACCGGCTGACCCGAACCGGCGCCGGGTGGCACCGGCCGGCCGTCCCGGTCGAATCCGGCCCGGCTCTCCCGGCCCGGCGTGGACCGACCTTCGTGGTCCAGCGGAGGCCGGACATCGCGGCCCGGCGTGGGCCGCCCTTCGCGGTCCAGCGGAGGCCGGACATCGCGGCCCGGCGTGGGCCGCCCTTCGCGGTCCAGCGGAGGCCGGTCGCCCCGGTCCGGGGCGGGGCGGCGGCGGTCCTGCCCCCAGCTGTCCGGGCCGGGCCGCTCGCCGCCCGTCCGGTCGTACGTCCCGTACGGGCCCTCGTCCGGCTCGGGCAGCCATCCCGCCTCGCCGCGTGGTGGCGCGGGGGAGACCGCCTCGCCGCGTGGTGGCGCGGGGGAGACCGGCTCTCCGCGCGGTGGTGCCGGGGAGACCGGCTCTCCGCGTGGTGGCGCGGGGGAGACCGGCTCTCCGCGCGGTGGCGCGGGGGAGACCGGGTTGGGCGCCTCGGCGGGGCGCGGGTGGCGTCCCTCGCCGGGGCGGCGCTGGTCGTACGGGTCGCCGTGCCAGGCGGCGGCGTTCCGGTCCGGTGTCCACTCCGGCTCGCGCCGGTCGTACCCGTCGGGCGCGTCCCGCTGCGGGCGGCGCGGCGGGTACGGGCCGACCGGCGCCTCCGGGCGTCGGTCGCGGTGCCAGGCGCTCTCCGGCGGAACGCGCCGACGGTCGTCGTCGGCCGGGAATCGACCGCCCGGGCCGGGCCGCCCGGACCGGTGCTCGTCGCCCCGCCACCGGCCGTCGCCGGCGCGCCGGTCGTCATGGCTTCGCCGGTCATCGGGGCCGCGCTGGTCGTCGGGGCCGGCCGCCCGGTCCTCGTATCCGTAGCCGGGGGACCGGTCGTCAGAGCCGGGAAAACGCTCGTCGCGGCGGCCGGGCCGGCCCTGGTGACCGAAGCCCCGCTCGTCGTGCCGGTGAGGGCGGTCCTCGAACTGGCCGCCGCGGTCCGTGGGCGCGCCGGCCCAGCCGTTTCCGGCCCGGCCCGGACGGTTGTCCGGCCGGCGCGGCCCGGCGCGGTCGTCGTCCCACCCGCGCCGGGCGAGGTCGTCGCGGTCGCCCCGGCGGTCGTCCCACCGGTCGGGGTACGCCGCGTCGCGACCGCCGGGGGCCGGGCTCACCGGACGGTGGTCGGAGGCGGGCCTGCCGGGGTGCACCTCGGCACGGCCGACGGCGGCGGCGCGTCCCCGGGTCTGCGCCGGGGGCGGCTGCCGCAGGCCGATGTCGCCGGGGTATCGCTGTCCGGGGAACTGGGGGTGCCACTCGGAGGTGGTCTCGAAGACCCAGGACGGCTCGGCCGGGTCGCGCCAGCGGTCGAAGTAGTCGCCACTCATGGCGAGGTCCCGTCGCCGCCCGCGTGGCGCGCCCCGTTGCCCGGCTCGCGTCGCTCGCTCACGGCGATGTCACCTCGTTGGTAATTGTCGCGCTCGGCGTCTCACGTGCCGGTAAGGTCGCTCGGTCCGGCATTGGCGTGGCTGCGGAAGGAGGGTAACGGCGTGGGCTCTGTCACCGCCACTGTGGCACGGTCCACCGGCTCAAACGTTATCCCATGGTTTCGGACATTCCTAGCTATAACGGGCTCAGGATTCCGGCGATACGCCACGTACCGGCATGCGGCACTGGCCGGCGCGGCGACCAACACCGTGTTCGGCTTCCTGCGCTGCTACGTCCTGCTGGCCGTGGCGGGCGCGGCCGGCGTCGCGGGCGGGTACGACCGGGAGCAACTCGCCTCCTTCGTCTGGGCCGGGCAGGGCCTGCTGGCGGTCATCCTGCTCTGGGGCTGGACGGACCTGGCCGACCGGATCCGCACCGGCGAGGTGGCCAGTGACCTGCTCCGGCCGGTGCACCCGGTGACCAGCTACCTCGCCACGGACCTCGGCCGGGCCGGCTGGGCCTGCGTGTCCAGGCTGGTGCCCCCGCTGCTGGTCGGCCCGATCTTCTTTCCCGTGCACCTGCCGGCCCGCTGGTCGACCGTGCCGCTGTTCGTGCTCTCCGTGCTGGTCGCGGTGGTGCTCTGCTTCGGCTGCCGGTTCCTGGTCAACGCCACCGCGTACTGGCTGGACGACGCCCGCGGCCCGTTGATCCTGTGGGCCCTCGCCTCCGGGGTGCTCGCCGGGCTCTACTTTCCGCTGCGCTTCCTGCCCGACTGGCTGTACCTGGCCGTGCAGCTGGGCACCCCCTTCCCGAGCCTGTTCCAGACGCCGCTCGACGTGCTGGTCGAACGCGATCCCACCCCGGTCCAGCTCGGGCTGGTCGGGGTGCAGGTCTGCTGGGCGGCGGCGGTGCTGGGCCTGTGCCGGCTGGTGCAGCGCCGCGCCGAGCGCCGGCTGGTGGTGCAGGGTGGCTGAGGCGGGGATCGTGACCCGACGGGCGCACCCGCCCGGGCGGCTGGCCGCGTACCGGGCGCTGCTCGGGGCGCAGGCCCGCTCGCAGACCGCGTACCGGACGTCGTTCGTGGTGGATCTCGTCGGCAACGTGGGGGCGACCCTCTTCGACGTGGTGACCGTCCTGGTGCTGTTCGGGGTGACCCGGGAGCTGGGCGGGTTCACGCTCCGCGAGGCCATGGTGATGGTCGGGCTCTCCGCCTTCGCGTTCGCCACCGCCGACCTGCTGGTCGGCAACATCGAGCGGCTGCCCCGGTACGTGCGCACCGGCCTGCTGGACGCCGTGCTGGTCCGCCCGCTCGGGGCGCTGCCGCAGCTGCTGCTGATGGACCTTCCCCTGCGCAAGGTGTCCCGGGCGGCCCTGGGCCTGTCCGTGCTGGCGGTGGCGGTCGCCTCGGCGGGCGTCGACTGGACCCCGGGCCGGGTGGCGCTGCTGCTGCTCGCCCCGGTGGCCGGGGTGGTCTTCTTCGGCTCGATCTTCGTGGCCACCGCCACCGTCTCGTTCTACTGGACCGAGTCGGGGGAGCTGGCCAACTCGCTCACCTACGGCGGGCGCGACTTCACATCGTACCCCGTCACGGTCTACGGCGGCTGGTTCCGGGCGCTGTTCGCGTACGGGACGGGGTTCGCCTTCGTCAGCTACCAGCCGGCGCTGGCACTGCTCGGCCGGGCCGACCCGCTGGGCCTGCCGGCGTGGGCCGGCTGGGCCTCGCCGGCGGTCGCGCTGGTCGCCGCGGCGGGCGCGGCGGTGGCCTGGCGGGTCGGTGTCCGACACTACCGGAGTACGGGATCGTGAGCGCTGAGGTCAGCACGGTACGCGAGGCATCGGGCTCGTCGACGGCGGACGTCATCGACGTGCGCGGCCTGCGCAAGGAGTTCACGGTCCGGGTCCGGGCCGGGCGGCTGCGCCGCGAGAAGCGGGTCGTGAGCGCGGTCGACGGGATCGACCTGCGGGTCGCCCGGGGCGAGATGCTCGGCTACATCGGCCCGAACGGCGCCGGCAAGTCCACCACCCTGAAGATGCTCACCGGGGTGCTCGCGCCGTCGGCCGGGGAGGTGCGCGTCTGCGGCCTGCGCCCGGTGCCGCAGCGCACCCGGCTGGCGCTGCGCATCGGCGTGGTCTTCGGCCAGCGTTCCCAGCTCTGGTGGGACCTGCCGCTGCGGGACTCGTTCGACCTGCTCCGGCACGTCTACCGGGTGCCGGCCGCCGAGCACGCCGCCCGGCTGCGCCGCTGCCGGGACCTGCTCGACCTGGACGGGTTCCTGGACACCCCGGTCCGCCAGCTCTCCCTCGGGCAGCGGATGCGCGGCGAGCTGACCGCGGCCCTGCTGCACGGCCCGGAGGTGCTGTTCCTCGACGAGCCGACGATCGGGTTGGACGTGGTGAGCAAGCAGGCGGTGCGCGGCTTCCTCGCCGAGCTGGGCCGGGCCGGCGACACCACCCTCGTGCTCACCACCCACGACCTGGCCGACATCGAGCGGCTCTGCCGGCGGCTGGTGGTGATCGACCACGGCCGGGTCGTGCACGACGGCTCGATCGCCGCGCTGCACGACCGGTACGGCTCCCGCCGACTCGTCGTCGCCGACCTGGACACCGCCCTGCCGGAGCCGCCGGTGCTGCCCGGCGCGCCGCTGCGCCGGGTCGAGGCCGAGGGGCACCGGCTCGTCTACGCGCTGGAGTCGGCGACCGCCGCCGAGGTGGTGGCGGGTCTGGCCGGGCTGGCCACCCTGCGCGACATCTCGATCGTCGAGCCGGACATCGAGGAGGTCGTCGCCCGCCTCTACGGTCGGTGAGAAGGGGCTCCCGCCAGCCGAGGTCGCACTTTCGGGGAAACTGTCCCCTCGTCGCACGCCGTGGCCACAGTTTCCCTGAAGTTGTGCGGCTCTTGTCCGGGCGGGGGCGGAAGGACGGCCCGGGGCCGGCCACGGTGGCGACGGCGCTGTGGCGATCTTGCGGGTTGGGTCTCGCTTACGGGTGCTCCATCACCAGGACCGCGAAGGTGCCCGGGGCGAGGGCCTCGTATCGGTGTGGCGCGTCGCCCGGGAACGTGGCGTAGTCGCCAGGCCCCAGCTCGACCGGCTCCGACTCCGGGCCGACGCGCAGCCGTCCGGCGGCCACCACGACGTGCTCCACGCTGCGCGGGGTGTGCGGGTCGGCGACGCGCACGGCGCCCGGCTCCAGCTCGAGGACGTACAGGTCGCGCCGGGCGTGCGCCGAGCCGGCGGCGAGCAGGGTGCCGGTGAAGTCGGCGTGCTCGGACCGGATGCGCGGGCCCTCGCCCGCGCGGATGACCCGTACGGCCGCAGCGGGCGGCTCGACCAGGCGGCTGAACGGCACCCCGAGGGCCACCCCCAGCGCCCACAGCGTCTCCACGCTGGGGTTTCCCGTGCCGGATTCGAGCTGGGAGAGGGTGGACTTGGCGATGCCGGCCCGGCGGGCCAGCTCGGTCAGCGAGATGCCGGCCCGGTCGCGCTCGCGGCGCAGGGCGGCCGCGATGGTGGGCAGCGGCGGATCGGGGTCCACGGTCAATGTTCGCTCCATCGGTCGGGTTGTTCGGTTTGACGAACACTCTGGCCTGCGTTCATCATAACGGACCATGCGTACGTTTGATCGAACGGTGGACGGCGGCGTGCTCCGCGACGTCGCCGCCGTCGGGGCGGCGATGGTCGCGGTCGGCGCCTCGTTCGGCGCGGTGGCGGTGGCGGCGGGCCTGCCGGCCTGGGCCCCCGTCGCCATGTCCGTCGTCCTCTACGCCGGGGGCGCGCAGTTCATGGCGGTGGGCCTCGTCGCCGCCGGCAGCCCGCTCGCCGCCGTCACGGCCGGCCTGCTGCTCAACGCCCGGCACCTGCCGTTCGGACTGACGCTCGGCGACACCCTCGGTCGGCGGCGCTGGCAGCGGCTGCTCGGCAGCCACCTGATGACCGACGAGGCGACCGCCTTCGCGCTGGCCCGGCCGGCCGGCGAGCCCCGCCGGCGCGCGTTCTGGCTCGCCGGGACGCTGCTGTTCCTGGCCTGGAACGCCGGAACCGTGCTCGGCGTCTTCCTCGGCGGCGCGGCTGGGGACCCCGCGGCCCTGGGACTGGACGCGGCCTTCCCCGCCGGGCTGGTCGCCCTGCTGCTGCCGGCGCTGCGCGACCGGGAGACCCGCCTGGTGGCGCTGGGCGGCGCGGCTCTGGCGGTCCTGGCCACCCCGGTGCTGCCGGCCGGACTGCCGGTCCTGCTCGCGCTCGGCGCGCTGGTCGTGCCGGCGGTACGCCACAGGCCGACCCGCGCCGGCGAGCCGGGCGGCCCCGATCCGGCGGGCGGTGCCTACGGTCCCGGCTCGGCGGACGGGGCCGGCGGTTTCGTCGGGGAGGCCGGGGCGGGACGGGTCGTCCGGGCGGGGGAGGCGTCGTGCTGATCGCCGTGATTCTCGCCCTGGCCGCCGGCACGTACGGCTTCCGCGTCGCGGGGGTGCTGCTGCGGGACCGGCTGGAGCTGCCCGGGTGGTCCCGGCGGCTGCTGCCCGTCGGTGCCGCGACCCTGCTGGCCGCGCTCGCCGCGACCGCCGCGCTGACCGAGGCCGCCGGCTTCGCCGGTTACGCCCGGCCCGCGGGGGTGCTGGTGGGCGTGCTGCTCGCCTGGCGCCGGGCGCCGTTCGTCCTGGTGGTGGTCGCGGCGGCCGGGACGGCCGCGCTGCTCCGCCTGCTCGGCGTGCCCTGACCCGGCCGCCCCGGAAAGAGCGTGCCCTGACCCGGCCGCCCCGGAAAACGACTTGCCCTGACCCGGCCGCCCCGGAAAACGACTTGCCCTGACCCGGCCGCCCCGGAAAACGACGAAGCCCCTTCCCGCGCTCGCGGGAAGGGGCTTCGGGGCGCTACTGCCCCGTCTGTGCGGGCAGCTCGACAGCGGCCGAGCCGGCTCAGATGGCCTGGCCGATCTCCACCTGGGGGGCCGGGGCGCGCATCCGGCGGAACGTGATCGACCGCATGATCGCGTACAGGTAGAGCGAGCCGAGCCGCTGGTCGGTCTTCGGGAACCGCTCCCGGACCAGCTTCTTGATCCGGCGGCTGATCAGGAACGAGTCGATCACCACGCCGAGGGCGAGCGCGCCCCAGAGGATGTTCGAGACCAGCCGGACGACCGGCGGCATGGCCTGGTTGGAGCCGAGCAGCACGATCAGCGCGCCGCCGAAGAACCAGGTGCCCACCGTACGGCGGGAGTCGACCACGTTGCGGGCCAGCAGCCGCTCCGGGCCGCGGTCGCGCGGGCCGCCCTCGCGCCGGAACTCGGCCGCCGCCTCCGCCCGCAGTTGCCGGCGACGCTCCCGCGCCTCCTCCTTGCTCAGCGGCTTGGTCGCGCCGGCCGGCCGGCGACCGGCGACCGGACGTTTGGGCGTCGCCTGGCCCAGCTCCTTCTTGCTCGGGGTGTAGCCCCGGGAACGGGCGGCGACGGACTCCTCGTCGGGCGTCACGGTGGTGACGGGCTCGTCGACGAGGGTGGCGGACTTGCGGCGAAACAGCGGCACGCGGCAAGGGTAGCCAAACCACGGCGCCCGGCGCACATCGCGGTGCACCGGGCGCCGGGGAGTGAGCGAGATTACGGCCGCTCGGCGTGGGCACCGAGGTCGGCCAGCTTGGCCTCGAAGTCCTCGTAGCCCCGGTTGATCAGGTCGACGCCGTACACCCGGGAGGTGCCGTCGGCGGCGAGCGCGGCGATCAGGTGGCTGAACCCGGCCCGCAGGTCCGGGATGACCAGGTCGGCCGCGTGCAGCTTGCTCGGGCCGGCGATCACCGCGGAGTGCTTGAAGTTGCGCCGGCCGAAGCGGCACGGGGTGCCGCCGAGGCAGTCCCGGTAGACCTGGATGTTGGCGCCCATCGAGTTGAGCGCCGAGGTGTAGCCGAGGCGCTGCTCGTACACCGTCTCGTGGACGATCGACAGGCCCCGGGCCTGGGTCAGCGCCACGACCAGCGGCTGCTGCCAGTCGGTCATGAAGCCCGGGTGCACGTCGGTCTCCAGGGCGACGGACTTCAGCTCGCCGCCCGGGTGCCAGAACCGGATGCCGCCCTCCTGGCCCGGCCGGCCGAGCCGCGGCGGCCGGACGTCGGTGACCTCGTACTCGCCGCCGACCGAGCGGAAGATGTTCAGGAAGGTCATCATGTCGGCCTGCTGGGCGCCGAGCACCTCGACGTGGCCGCGGGTGGCCAGCGCCGCCGCCGCCCAGCTCGCCGCCTCGATCCGGTCCGGGATCGGCCGGTGGGTGTAGCCGTGCAGCTTCGGCACGCCCTGGATCTCGATCACCCGGTCGGTGTGCACCTTGATGATCGCGCCCATCTTCTGCAGCACGCAGATCAGGTCGATGATCTCCGGCTCCACGGCGGCGTTGCGCAGCTCGGTCACGCCCTCGGCCATCACGGCGGTGAGCAGCACCTGCTCGGTGGCGCCGACGCTCGGGTACGGCAGGGCGAACTTCGTCCCGTGCAGCCCGTTCGGGGCGGACAGGTGCAACCCCTCCGGCCGCTTCTCGACCGTCGCACCGAACTCCCGCAGCGCCTGGAGGTGGAAGTCGATCGGCCGCGGCCCGATGTGGCAGCCGCCCAGGTCCGGGATGAAGGCGTGGCCCAGCCGGTGCAGCAGCGGCCCGCAGAACAGGATCGGGATGCGGCTGGAGCCGGCGTGCACGTTGATCTGGTCGGTGCTGGCGCTCTCGACGTTGGCCGGGTCGAAGACCAGCTCCCCGTCCTCGTCGCCGTCGGTCACCTTGACCCCGTGCAGGCCGAGTAGCCCCCGGACGACCTCGACGTCGCGGATCCGCGGCACGTCGAACAGCCGGCTGGGGCTGTCGCCCAGCAGGGCGGCGACCATCGCCTTGGACACCAGGTTCTTCGCGCCGCGCACGCGGATCCGCCCTTCCAGCGGGGTGCCTCCGTGTACGACCAGGACGTCGTCGGTCAACGCAACCTCCAGCGCGTCGGTGCTGCCGTGTTGATGGTGATGCGGGCGTTCGCTGCTGGTACCCGCGACGCGGCCGACGGTAAACGCCGACGGTGAACGGAGCCGCGTGTGCCGTCGCCCCGGCAGCATAGCCCTCCGTGGCACGAATGGACTCGGGCACATCGCCCCCCAGGGCGGAAATCGGGGTGCGGGGTGCGTATTCGTCCCAGCCTTGTCGCGCAGGGGCGATCAGGCGACCGGCGGCGGGGTGTCCGCGCCCGGGAGCGCGAGCATCTGGTCCAGGGCCGCCCGGGCGTGCCGGGCGGTGTCCGCGTCCACCGTGATCTGGTTGACCACCCGTCCGGCCACCAGCTCCTCCAGGGCCCAGACCAGGTGCGGCAGGTCGATCCGGTTCATGGTCGAGCAGTAGCAGACGGCCCGGTCCAGGAACATGATCTGCTTGTCCGGGTGGGCCAGCGCCAGCCGCCGGACCAGGTTCAGCTCCGTCCCGACCGCCCAGGCCGAGCCGGCCGGCGCGGCCTCGATGGCCTTGATGATGTACTCGGTCGAGCCCACGAAGTCGGCGGCGGTGACCACCTCGTGCCGGCACTCGGGGTGGACCAGCACGTTGACCCCCGGCACCCGCTCCCGTACGTCGTTGACGCTGTCGAGGGTGAACCGGCCGTGCACCGAGCAGTGCCCGCGCCACAGGATCATCTTCGCGTCCCGCAGCTGCTGCGGGGTGAGCCCGCCGTTCGGCTTGTGCGGGTCGTAGAGCACGCAGTCGTCGAGGGAGAGGCCCAGCTCCAGCACGGCGGTGTTCCGCCCGAGGTGCTGGTCGGGCAGGAAGAGCACCTTCGACCCCTGCCGGTACGCCCAGTCCAGTGCCCGCCGCGCGTTCGACGAGGTGCAGACCACCCCGCCGTGCCGGCCGACGAAGCCCTTGATGTCCGCCGAGGAGTTCATGTACGTCACCGGGACGACGTCCTGCGCGACGCCCAGCTCGGTCAGCACGTCCCAGGCCGTCTCGACCTGCGACAGCACGGCCATGTCCGCCATCGAGCAGCCGGCGGCCAGGTCGGGCAGGACGACCTTCTGGCTGTCGGAGGTGAGGATGTCGGCGCTCTCGGCCATGAAGTGCACGCCGCAGAAGACGATGTACTCCGCGTCCGGCCGGGCCGCCGCCTCCCGGGCCAGCTTGAACGAGTCGCCGGTCACGTCGGCGAACTGGATCACCTCGTCGCGCTGGTAGTGGTGGCCGAGCACGAAGACCCGGTCGCCGAGGGCGGCCTTCGCCGCCGCGGCCCGGGCCACCAGGTCGGGGTCGCTGGGCGCCGGCAGGTCGCCCGGACACTCCACGCCACGCTCGGTGGCGGGGTCGCTGCCGCGGCCGAGCAGGAGCAGGGCCGTCGCGGTGTTGGAGGGTTCCACCCAGGTCGAAGTCACGTCCAAATGGTCCCACAGCGCCGCCGCCGCACGGCCCCGGCCGGTGTGGCCTGCCACACTCCCCGGACGCCGGTGTGGCCTGACACACTGCTCGGCATGCGCGTGCTGCTCTGCCCGGACAAGTTCGCCGGCACCCTGCCCGCCCCGGAGGTGGCCGCCGCGGTGGCCGAGGGCTGGCGGGAGGTGGCCGAGGCGGACGAACTGCTCATCCGGCCGCTCGCCGACGGCGGCCCCGGCTTCGTCACCGTCCTCGCCGACGCGCTGGGCGGTCGCCGGGTGCCGGTGCCGACCGTCGACCCCCTCGGCCGGCCGGCTGAGGGTGAGATCCTGCTCGCCGACGACGGCACGGCGTACGTGGAGAGCGCCCAGGCCTGCGGGCTGCACCTGCTCGAGCGGGCCGAGCGCGACCCGAAGGCCACCACCTCGTACGGCCTCGGCGCCCTGATCACCGCCGCCGTGGAGCACGGCGCCCGCACGGTGGTGATCGGGCTGGGCGGGTCGGGCACCAACGACGCCGGCGCCGGGATGCTCACCGCGCTCGGGGTCACCCCGCTCGACGGGGCCGGCCTGGCCCTGCCGTACGGCGGGGCGGCGCTGGCCGCCGTCGCCGGGCTGGACGGGGCGCCCCGGCTGCGCGGCGCCACCCTGGTCGCCGCCACCGACGTGGACAACCCGCTGCTCGGGCTGCACGGCGCCAGCAACGTGTACGGCCCGCAGAAGGGGGCGACCCGGTCCGACGTCCTGCTGCTCGACGCCGCGTTGGAGCGCTTCGCCGCCGTCCTGGAGCGGGACCTGCCCGGCTGCCCGGCCGGCCTCGGCGCGCTGCCCGGCGGGGGAGCGGCCGGCGGCCTCGGCGCCGCGATCCTGGCCCTCGGCGGCCGGTGCGACTCCGGGATCGGCCTGGTCACCCGGGCCATCGGGCTGCCCGCCGCGCTCGACGCCGCCGACCTGGTGATCACCGGCGAGGGTTCCTTCGACCACCAGTCGCTGCGCGGCAAGGTCGTCGCCGGGGTGGCCGGGGCCGCCCGGGACCGGGGAGTGCCGTGCGTCGTGCTGGCGGGGCAGGTGAGCACCGGGCGCCGGGAGGCCGCGGCGGCCGGCGTCACCGACGCGTACAGCCTGGTGGAGCACTTCGGCGGCGAGGAACGCGGCGGGCTGGACGCGGCGCTGAGCCGCCCGGCCGAGGGACTGCGGCAGCTCGGCGCCCGCCTGGCCCGCCAGTGGAGCCGCTGACGGACCGGGCGCAGCCGCTGCGGCGCGGCGGTGGAGGCACCGGCCGAGGGGCGCAGGTCACGCCGATCCGGTGAGCCGGCCCGGGGCGGCATACAATCGAGGTCGCGACCACATCGGGAATCACCGGGCGACGTACCGCGTTGGCCAGTGAGTCCAGACCCACACGCGCAGGGAGACTTCCACGTGACCACGCCAGCGCAGACCGAGTCGACCGAGGCCAAGGCCCCCAATTCCGTCGTCCTCACCGACGTCGCGGCGCAAAAGGTCAAGGCCCTGATCGAGCAGGAGGGCCGCGACGACCTGCGGCTCCGGGTGGCGGTGCAGCCGGGCGGCTGCTCCGGCCTGCGGTACCAGCTGTTCTTCGACGAGCGGTCGCTCGACGGCGACATCGTCACCGACTTCGACGGCGTCGAGGTCGTCGTCGACCGGATGAGCGCCCCTTACCTGACCGGCGCCACCATCGACTTCGCCGACCGGATCGACGCCCAGGGCTTCACGATCGACAACCCGAACGCGGGCAACTCCTGCGCCTGCGGCGACTCGTTCAGCTGAGCCGGCAGCGGCCGGCGGGCCGCGCGGCGGGGCCGCCCCTGTCTCCAGGGGTGGCCCCGCTGTCCCTTTTTTCATACGGCCCTACCGTCCGAGATCTTCTCGGCCCGCCGTCCCGCGCCGCGTCGAGCAGCGCGGACGCCTTCCCGGTCGGCCCGCCCGACGTACGGAGGCGGGCGCCGGGTTGAGCGGACCGTGACGGCCGATCGAACGACACCCCTCCGGCTTTCGTTCCGGCCCGGTAGGCTGACCGGCGCCGTGCTCCCGACCGCGAGGGTAGACATGAAGATCGCCGTGACCGGTTCGATCGCGACCGACCATCTGATGAGCTTCCCCGGCCGGTTCGCCGACCAGCTCATCGCCGACCAGCTCGACAAGGTCTCGCTGTCCTTCCTGGTGGACGACCTGGTATTGCGCCGGGGCGGGGTGGCGGCCAACATCGCCTTCGGGATGGGGCAGCTCGGCCTGCGTCCGGTCCTGCTCGGCGCGGTCGGCGCCGACTTCGCCGACTACCGCTCCTGGCTGGAGCGGCACGGCGTCGACTGCGGCTCGGTGCACGTCAGCGAGGTGGCCCACACCGCCCGCTTCGTCTGCACCACCGACACCGAGATGTGCCAGATCGCCTCCTTCTACGCCGGGGCGATGAGCGAGGCCCGCAACATCGAGCTGGCCCCGGTCGCGCAGCGGCTCGGCGGGCTCGACCTGGTCCTGGTCAGCGCCAACGACCCCGAGGCGATGCTGCGGCACACGGCCGAGTGCCGCGAGCGCGGGTACCCGTTCGTGGCCGACCCGTCCCAGCAGCTCGCCCGCATGTCCGGCGAGGACGTGGCGGCGTTGATCGACGACGCCGAGTACCTGATGACCAACGAGTACGAGAAGTCCCTGCTGCAGAGCAAGGCCGGCCTCACCGACGCGCAGCTGCTGGACCGGGTGAAGATCCGGGTGACCACGCTGGGCAAGGACGGCGCGGAGATCGCCGGCCGGGACTTCGGAACGATCCACGTGCCGGTCGTCCGGGAGGTCCAGGCGGTCGACCCGACCGGTGTCGGGGACGGCTTCCGGGCCGGCTTCTTCGTCGGCCTCTCCTGGGGCCTGGGCCTGGAGCGGGCCGCCCAGGTCGGCTCGCTGCTGGCCGCGCTGGTGCTGGAGACCGTCGGCACGCAGGAGTACGAGGTGCGCCCCGACCTGTTCGTCAAGCGGCTCGCCGAGTCGTACGGCGACGCCGCCGCCGAGGACGTCCGCCCCCACCTGCTCCCGTAGCCCTCGCGACCGCCGACCCGCCGCCCGCCCTCTCGGCGGGGCGGCGGGTCAATGGGTGCGGCGGACGTCGTAGGCCGGGCCCTCGGGGGTGCCGGTGGCGGCCAGGAAGTCCTGGGCGCGCATCCGGCACCAGGCCGGGATGTCGACGGCCGCCGCCGGGTCGTCCGCGAGGACCCGCACCACCGCGCCGACGGGCAGCTCCGGCAGGCGGCGGGCCAGCCCGATCACCGGCAGGGGGCAGCGCTGGCCCCGGAAGTCGAGCACCTCGTCGGGCGCGGCGTCGCCCGCGCTCACAGCCCCGTCACCCCGGCCTCGGCGCGCAGGTCGGCGACGACGCCGGGCAGCTCGGCGAGGAACCGCTCCACCTCCGCCTCCGTCGTCTCCCGGTGCAGCGAGATCCGCACGTTGCCGTGCGAGAGCACGCCCATCGCCTCCAGCACATGTGACGGGCGCAGCGTGGACGACGTGCACGAGGAACCGGACGAGACGGCGAAGCCCCGCCGGTCCAGCGCGTGCAGCAGCGCCTCGCCGTCGACGTACAGGCAGGAGAACGTCACCAGGTGGGGGAGTCGGTCGACGGGGTCACCGACGACCTCCACGTCCGGCACCTCCGCCGCCACCCGGGCGCGGATGCGGTCCACCAGCGGCGCCAGCCGCGCCGCCTCCGCCCCCGCCTCGGCCGCCGCCGCGCGCAGGCTCGCCGCCGCGGCCACCACCGCCGGCAGGTTCACCACCCCGGGCGTACGCCCCGACTCCCGCTCGTCGGCCGGCCACGGCGACTCCCAGCGGGTGCCCTTGCGCACCACCAGCAGCCCCACGCCGGGCGGCCCGCCCCACTTGTGCGCGCTGGCGGTCAGCACCGACCAGCCCGCCGGCACCGGCACGCGGCCCACCAGCTGCGCCGCGTCGACGTACAACGGCACCCCGGCGTCGCGGCACGCGGCGGCCGCCGCCGGCACCGGCTGCACCGTGCCCACCTCGTGGCTGGCGCCGATCAGCGCCGCGAGGGCCACCCCGGGCGCGGCCACGGCCGCCGACCAGGCGTCCAGGTCGAGCCGGCCGAGCCGGTCCACCGGGACGGAGGTCGCTGTCCCGCCGGCGGCGACGTGCCGCTCGCCGGCGTGCAGCACGGCCGAGTGTTCGATCGCGGAGTGCACCAGGACGTCGCCCACCCGCCGTCGTCCGGTCAGGCCGCCGAGCACGGCCGAGTGCGCCGCGCTCGTACCGCTGGGGGTGAAGGACAGCTCGTCGGCGCGGACGCCCAGGGTCTGCGCGGCGGCCTCGCGGGCGGCGTCGAGGAGCTGGCGGGCGCGGCGGGCCTGGCGGTACAGCCGGTTCGGGTCGGCCCAGCCGTCGTCGAGGGCGGCCAGCAGCGCCTGCCGGGCGACCGGGTGTAATGGGGCGGCGGCGGCCGCGTCCAGGTATACCGGGGATGCGCTCACGACTCCGACGCTATCGTGCCGGTACGGCCAAGATCCCCCCGATCGGTGCCGACACCGACCCCAACACGGTCAGCCTGGTCATGGTCGAGTAATCTGCGACCGTCGGTGACGCCTTTGCCGCCGGTGATGAGGGAAACCACCACCGCGGCGCGCTAGGGAGGCAGGACCAGGTGGTCGCAAGGAGTTCGGAGGTACGGCCCTCGGCCGTACGGCACAGCGCTTCCCCGGGAGCCGGCGCGCGCCGGCGGCGTGGTGCTGGTCGGCTCGCCGGCCTCGGCCTCGGTGGCGCGGCGCTGCTGGTCCTGCTCACGGGCTGCGACGTCGGCAAGAGCTTCGGCGGCTTCGGCTGGCCGCAGGGCGGCATCACGCCGGAGTCCCAGCGGATGTACGACCTGTGGATCGCGTCCTGCATCGCCGCCCTCGCGGTCGGTGTGTTCGTCTGGGGCCTGATCTTCTGGTGCGTGGTGCGCTACCGGAAGCGGGGCAACGAGCTGCCGGTGCAGACGCGGTACAACCTGCCGATGGAGTTCCTCTACACGATCGCCCCGATCCTGGTCGTGTCGGTGCTCTTCTACTACACCGCGGTCGTGCAGACCGACGTGAACAAGACGTCGAAGAACCCGGACGTCACGGTCGAGGTCGTCGCGTTCAAGTGGAACTGGCAGTTCAACTACCGCGACGGCCAGGGCGCGGACGCGAACACCGTCGCGTCGGTGCTCGGCACCAGCGAGGTCATCCCGGTGCTGGTGCTGCCGACCGGCCGGTCGATCCGGTTCGAGGAGACCAGCCGCGACGTCATCCACTCGTTCTGGGTGCCGGAGCTGCTGTTCAAGCGCGACGTCATGCCGGGCAACGTCCGCAACGTCTTCGAGGTTTCCAGCCTCGACGCCGAGGGCGCGTACGTCGGCCGCTGCGCCGAGCTGTGCGGCACGTACCACGCGTTCATGAACTTCGAGCTGCGGGTCGTCTCGCCGGAGAAGTACGACCGGTTCCTGGCCGCCAAGCGCGACGGCAAGTCGACGCAGGAGGCGCTGTCGGCGATCGGCGAGGACCCGTACGCCAAGACGACGAAGCCGTTCGACACGCGGCGCGACAAGTCCAACTTCAACCCCGCCACCGCGGGCAGCTGAGGGAGCGGGCATGAAGACCGAGTGGCGCATCTTCCTTGTCATCGCCGGGTTCCTGCTCGGCGTCACCGTCCTCTACGGCGCGTGGACGTACGGCGACTCCGGCCGGGTCGAGTGGGTCGGCACCGTCGCGCTGGCGCTGTCGTTCCTGCTCTGCGCGATGTGCGGCGGCTTCTTCTGGTTCGTCTCCCGCCGGATCGACCTGCGCCCGGAGGACCGGGCGGACGGCGAGATCGCCGACGGTGCGGGCGAGATCGGCTTTTTCAGCCCCGGCAGCTACTGGCCGTTCGGCCTGGCGTTCGCCGCCGCCATCGCGGGCATGGGTCTCGTGTTCTGGCAGTTCTGGCTGCTCGGCGTGGGCCTGGTGGCCGTCGTGTTCGCCGCGTGCGGCCTGCTGTTCGAGTACTACAGCGGCACCCGGCGTACCGCCGAGCACTGACCGCGGACGACTCGCGGACGAGCCCGCGCCCCGTCGAGGGGCGCGGGCTCGCGCGTGTTCACGGGCAGCGGCGCCGCGCCGCCCCGGCATGTCGCCGACCCTGCCGGGCGTCCCCGAATGCCGGCTGCGCGACTGTGGAGCTGCCCCGTCCATGCGCCCACCCGCCCGGTCCGCTCTCGGGTCGGCCGGTCCGCTCTCGCCCGGTCGGCCGGCTCTCGTCCGGTCGGCCGGCTCTCGCCCGGTCGGCCGGCTCTCGCCCGGTCGGCCGGCTCTCGTCCGGTCGGCCGGCTCTCGTCCGGTCGGCCGGCTCTCGTCCGGTCGGCGAGGCAGCACATCCCCGGGGTCGCGTTCGCTCCACCCGGGCCGCCGCCGCTGGCCGCACGATCAAGAGCTTTGCGTCCGGTCCGCCGGGGCGGATGACGCAATCCTCTTGATCGCCGAGCCGGGATCGGGCAGGCGAGAGCGGCGTCGATCGGTTGGGCGCGTGGACGGGGCAGCTCCACAGGCGGCCGGACGACGTGCCCGGGCCACCGGCGGATCCCGGTGGCGAGAACAGGTGGGAACAGGCGGGAACAGGCGAGAACAGGTGGGAACAGGCGAGAACAGGCGAGAACAGGTGGAACCAGGCGTTGTAGGACGCGACGAGGCGCCGCCGTAGGACTATGGGCGGGTCAGGCGGCGTGCCGGTGGGGGCGGCGACGGGCGCGGGCGGCGACCCGGGCGGCCGGGAAGGTGAACGTGGCGATCAGCACGGCGGCACCGCAGCCCGTGCAGATCAGCTCGGGGCAGTCGACCCCGTGGCCGTCGACGCACGGCGGCGCCTCGAACGGCTGCACGCCCTCGCAGGTGTCGCAGTAGAGCTCGCGGTCCGCCACGGGATCCCCTCCGGAAAATGACTCCGGTGTAGTTTGCCACGAGGATCCGACACATCCGCCGGGGCGGCGGCGGGGTGCTCAGACCGAGCGGGCGATCCCGAGCCAGCGGTCCAGCGTGGCGGCGGCGGCGCCGGAGTCGATCGACTCGGCGGCCCGCTCCATCCCCGAGCGCAGGGCCTCAACGAGATCGCCGTCGAGCGGGCCCTGGGTGGCCAGCGCGGCGGCCGCGTTGACCAGCACCGCGTCCCGGACCGGGCCGGTCTCGCCGGCCAACAGTCGACGGGCCACGCCGGCGTTGTACGCCGCGTCACCGCCCCGCAGGTCGGCCAGCGTGGCCCGGGGCACCCCGAGGTCCGTCACGTCCAGCACCACCTCCCTGACAGTGCCCCGCTGGGCCGCCCAGACCCGGGTCGGGGCGGCGGTGGAGAACTCGTCCAGGCCGTCCTCGCCGCGCAGCACCAGCACCGAGTCGCCCCGCTCGGCGAAGACGGCGGCCATCACCGGCGCCATCCGCAGGTCGAAGCAGCCCACCGCGCCCGCGCGGGGCCGGGCCGGGTTGGTCAGCGGGCCGAGGAAGTTGAAGACGGTCGGCACGCCCAGCTCGCGCCGGGTCGGGCCGGTGTGCCGCATGCCCGGGTGGAACCGGGGCGCGAAGCAGAAGCCGATGCCGGCCTCCAGCACGCACCGGGCCACCGCCTCCGGGGCGAGGTCGAGCGGGAGGCCGAGGTATTCCAGCAGGTCCGCCGTGCCGCAGGACGACGAGGCCGCGCGGTTGCCGTGTTTGACCACCCGGACGCCCGCCCCGGCCGCCACCAGCGCGGCCATGGTGGAGATGTTCACCGTGTGGGCGAGGTCGCCGCCGGTGCCGACCACGTCGAGCGAGGACTCGCGCAGCTCATCCGGCAGGTCGACCTTCGCCCCCCTGCCGAGCATCGTCTCGACCAGGCCGGCCAGCTCGGCCGGGGTCTCGCCCTTGGCCCGCAGCGCGACGGCGAAGCCGGCGATCTGCGCCGGGACCGCCGCGCCGGACATGATCTCGCCCATCGCCCAGGCGGTGTCCGCGGTGGAGAGCTCCTCACCGCGCAGCAGCGCGGAGAGCAGAAGCGGCCAGGTCCGTTCGCCCATGGCGGGCCTCCCGAGCGGGCGTGGATGTGCGGATGGGCGTGACCGGCGACGGCGGCGGTCGTGACGGGTCGGGCGCCGGCGGCGGGAACCGGGCGACGCGCGTTCTCGGGCTCAGGCCGCGGCGTGGGTACGCAGCAGCTCGGCGACGGTGGTGCCGGTGGTCACCGGGTCGAGCGGGTGCACCAGGGTGGCGTCGACCTCGGCGTACGCGGCCAGCCAGCGGTCGGCGGCGCGGGCGATCACCAGGCAGGTCGGGGGAGCGTCGGCTCGGTCGTCCTTGATCTGCCGGGCGATGCCGAGGCCGCCGCCGGGGCTCGCCTCGCCGTCCAGCAGCAGCAGGTGGATCTCGTAGTCGTCGACCAGCCGGACGCACTCCGCGTAGGTGGACGCCTCGACGAACTCGATCTCCAGCCCGGGCGCGGGCCGGGTGCCGACGGCCAGCCGCATCCGGTCACGGACCTGCGGGTCGTCGCTGTAGAGCAGGACGGTGCAAAGACGATCGCTCATTACTGGCTGGCTCCCACCTCGTAGCTCGCCCGCTGATCGTACCGGTCGTCGCCGCCGCCCCGCCCGCCGCCCGGCCTGGGCGGCGGATGTGCCCTCCGGGCCTGGTCAGGCCGGGGATTCCGCGGCCCGCGCGCGGGCCTCCTGGCGGTCCAGTTCGCGATCGAGGCGGCGGGCCTCCCGCTCCGACTGGCGCACCCACTGCACCACCAGGACCGCGAGCATCGTCACACTGACGAACTCGCCGCCGGCCCACAGGATGCCGCCGGCGACGACCTGGTCGTTCCACGGGTCGGACCAGCCGAGGCCGAGCGACGGGTACCAGTCGCCGCCGAAGAGCGTGGTGCTCTGCATGACCGTGAGCCCGAGCACGGTGTGGAACGGCACCGACAGCACCATGAGCAGCGCCCGCGCGGGGTACGGCCACCGCCCGGGCAGCGGGTCCAGCCCGAGCAGCGGCCAGAAGAACACGCAGCCGGTCGCGATGAAGTGCGCGTGCATCACCTCGTGCGCCCAGCTGTGCTCGAGCGTGTACCGGTACAGGTCGCTGAAGTACAACGCGAACGGGTTCACCACGAAGACGGCGAACGCCACGAGGGGGAAGGTGTAGATCCGGGCGATCCGGCTGTGCACGATCGCCAGCAGCCGCTTGCGCGGTCGCACGGGCAGGGTGCGCAGGGCGAGGGTGACGGGGGCGCCGAGGGCCAGGAAGATCGGGGCGACCATCGACAGCACCATGTGCTGCACCATGTGCACCGACAACAGCACGGTGTCGTACGCGTGCAGCCCGCTCACCGTGACCGCGGCGATGCCGCCGAGGCCCGGGCCGAGGTAGAACACGGTGCGGGCCACCGGCCAGTGGTCCCCGCGCAGGCGCAGCCGGTGCACGCCGTACAGGTAGAGTCCGGCGGCGAGCACCAGCCCGAGGGCGAGCCAGCTGTCCAGGCGGGTCTCGGTGAACACCCGGGCCACGGTGAACGGCGGCGGAAGCGGGTCGCCACCGGCCGCGACCACGGACGGCGCGGCGACCCCCGAGGTGGCGGCGAAGATCGAATCGACGTGCAGCACGCTTTTCAGGCTAGCCAGGCGAACCGGACCTGCCACGATCGGGCCACCGATCCCACCGGTTTGGCCCCCCGCTGATCGCCGGCCGTGGTCAGGGGCAATAATGGCCGCGTGACTGCGGCCCCAGCCATTGACAAGAGCCGGATCCACTCCCTGACCCGACCCAACATGGTCAGCGTCGGGACGATCGTGTGGCTCTCCAGCGAACTCATGTTCTTCGCGGCGCTGTTCGCGATGTACTTCTCCATCCGCGCCGCCGCGCCGGAGCAGTGGGCGAAGCACACCGAGCACCTGAACATCCCGTACGCGACCACCTTCACGGTGATCCTGGTGCTGTCCTCGGTGACCTGCCAGCTCGGCGTGTTCGCGGCGGAGAAGGGTGACGTCCACGCCCTGCGGCGCTGGTTCACGATCACCTTCGTGATGGGTCTGATCTTCGTGCTCGGCCAGCTCAACGAGTACCGCGAGCTGGTGCACGAGGGCATCAAGATCAACGGAGACGGGTACGGGTCGATGTTCTACCTGACCACCGGCTTCCACGGCCTGCACGTGACCGGCGGTCTGGTCGCCTTCATCATCTTCATGATCCGCACGACCATGGGCCGGTTCACCCCCGCCCAGGCCACCTCGGCGATCGTCGTGTCGTACTACTGGCACTTCGTCGACGTGGTGTGGATCGGCCTCTACGCCATGATCTACTGGCTCCAGTGATCTTGGCGGCGTCACGTATCGCGCCGCTGCTTCGTCCCTGAGACAAGTCCCACCCTTAAGGACACAGGTCATGACTTCTGACAACGACCGCCGACGCGGTCTGCTCGCGCGGTTGCGCGGCGGGCGGCCCGCAGCGCGCAGCAGGGGCCGCCGCCGGCTGGGCGCGGCGTTCCGCCTGATTGCCGCGCTCACGCTGGCCGGCGGCGCCTACACCGTCTTCGCCCCCGGCGTCCAGGCGCAGGAAAACCCGCCGCTCACCGGCGCCGCCGCCGAGGGCAAGGCGCTGTTCGACGTGAGCTGCGTGAGCTGCCACGGGCGCAACGCGCAGGGTGTCGAGGGTCGTGGCCCGAGCCTGATCGGGGTCGGCTCGGCCTCGGTCGAGTTCCAGGTGAGCTCCGGCCGGATGCCGATGGCCCGGCAGGAGGCCCAGGCCGCGCGCAAGCCGCCGGTCTTCACCGACGACGAGGTCCGCCAGCTCGGGCAGTACATCCAGGCGCTCGGCGGCGGCCCGCAGATCCCCGAGGGCGACCTGCGTCACGACGCCAACCTGTCGACCGGCGGCGAGCTGTTCCGGATCAACTGCTCGCAGTGCCACGCCTTCGGCGGTGGCGGCGGCGCCCTGTCCTCCGGCAAGTACGCGCCGAGCCTGCGTCCCGCCAGCGACCGCCAGATCTACGCCGCGATGCTCAGCGGCCCGCAGAACATGCCGGTCTTCGGGGACAACCAGATCACCCCGGCGCAGAAGGCGGACATCATCGCCTACATCCAGGAGACCCTGAAGCACGACCAGGACCAGGGTGGCTTCAGCCTCGGTCGGTACGGGCCGTCCACCGAGGGCCTGGCCATCTTCCTGATCGGCATCGTCGCGCTCGTCTTCGCCAGCCTGTGGATTGCGGGCAAGTCGTGACCGAGCGGATCTTTCGATTCAGCGCTAACGAGGTGACGGCATGAGCGAGCGTCAGCGAGCGAACAGTCAGTACAGCGCCGTGATGTCTCATGCCGGCGCCGAGCGTAGCGAGGTGACGGCATGAGCACCCAAACTGAGCACCAGGCCCAGCAGGGTCGGGAGCCGCTCGACGTGCACGACCCCCGGCTCAGCCGGTTCGACATCGTGGAGGAGGGCGCGCGCCGGGACGACATCGAGATCGTCCACTACGAGCCGCAGCTCGTCCCCGGCAGCCGGGCCGAGCGCCGCCTCGTTCGTACGGTCGCCGCCATGTTCCTGCTCACCGGCCTCGCCGCGACCGCGTTCCTGGTGATCTACATCTGGTGGCCGTGGGAGTACAAGCCGGGCTCCGGCGGCGACAAGCTCTACACCCCGCTGCTCGGCCTCACCCTCGGCGTGGCCCTCCTGGCCGTCGGCTTCGGCATCCTGACCTGGGGCAAGAAGCTGCTGCCCAAGGAGGTCTCGATCCAGGACCGGCACGAGGGCGCCTTCTCCCCGGACGACCGCAAGATCACCGGCGAGACGATGCTCTACCTCGCCGACGAGATGGGCGTGAAGCGCCGGCCCCTGCTGGGCGTCTCGCTGGTGGCCGGCCTCCTGCCGGTGGGCGCGGTCGTCGCGGCGCCGCTGGTCGGTGGGCTGATCTCCCAGCCGCACAAGAACAACCAGATGTTCACCACCGGGTTCAACCCGGCGAACAACGGCGGCCGCAAGGTCCGGCTGGTCCGCGAGGACGGCCGGCCGATCCGCCCGGCGGACGTCAGCGCCGGCGGCCAGCTGACCGTCTTCCCGGGCATCGAGCACGGCGTGAGCAACAGGCACGCCGACTCGCCGACGCTGCTGATCCACCTGCGGGAGAACGACGCCCAGAAGTCCCGCGAGGCCAACCAGCGGGTCGGCCATGACGGCTACATGTGGGGCAACTACGCCGCGTACTCCAAGGTCTGCACGCACGCGGGCTGCCCGGCGAGCCTGTACGAGCAGCAGACCAACCGTCTGCTCTGCCCGTGCCACCAGTCCCAGTTCCTGATCACCGACAACGCCCGGCCGGTCTTCGGCCCGGCCAGCCGGCGGCTGCCCCAGCTGCCGATCGAGGTGGACGACGAGGGCTTCTTCGTGGCGCGGTCGGACTACACCGAGACCATCGGGCCTGACTTCTGGGAGCGGCCGTGAAGCGTCGTAAGTTGGACATGGCAGCCCTGCCCGGCAAGGCCGCGGTGGGGGTGGAGGAGCGCTTCCAGGTCGCCACCCCGCTGCGTCGGCTGCTGAACAAGGTCTTCCCGGACCACTGGTCGTTCCTGCTCGGCGAGATCGCGCTGTTCTCGTTCGTCGTGCTGCTGCTGACCGGTGTCTTCCTGACCTTCTTCTTCGAGCCGTCGATGACCGAGGTGGTCTACAACGGCAGCTACGCCCCGCTGCGGGGCACGCCGATGTCGGCCGCGTACGCCTCCAGCCTGGACCTGTCGTTCGACGTCCGGGGTGGCCTGATCATGCGGCAGATGCACCACTGGGCGGCGCTGCTGTTCATGGCCGCGATCGTCGTGCACATGCTGCGGGTCTTCTTCACCGGCGCGTTCCGCAAGCCGCGGGAGACCAACTGGATCATCGGCTCGCTGCTGTTCTGGGTCGGCTTCCTCGCCGGCTTCACCGGCTACTCGCTGCCGGACGACGGCCTGTCCGGCACGGGCCTGCGGATCGCCTCCGGCATCATGCTGTCCATCCCGGTGATCGGCTCCTGGGTGACCTCGTCGGTCTTCGGCGGCGAGTTCCCGGGCGAGATCATCATCAGTCGGTTCTTCATCGCCCACGTGCTGCTCATCCCGGGTCTGCTGGTGGCGCTGATCAGCGCCCACCTGGGCCTGGTCTTCAAGCAGAAGCACACCCAGTGGCCCGGCCCCGGCCGGACCAACGGCAATGTCGTCGGCGAGCGGATGTTCCCGCGGTACGCGCTGAAGCAGGGCGGCTTCTTCATGGTCGTCTTCGGCGTGATCGCGCTGATGGGTGGCCTGTTCCAGATCAACCCGATCTGGTACTTCGGCCCGTACGAGGCGTGGGTGGTCTCGGCCGCCAGCCAGCCCGACTGGTACGTCATGTTCCTCGACGGCTCGACCCGCCTCATGCCGGCCTGGGAGATCAACATCCCGATCGGCGACGGGTACGTCATCCCGCCGCTGTTCTGGCCCACGGTCGTGCTGCCGGGCATCCTGGTCGGCCTCTCCACGATGTACCCGTTCATCGAGGCGCGGCGGCTCAAGGACTACCGCAGCCACAACCTGCTCCAGCGCCCCCGGGACACCCCGGAGCGGACCGCGATCGGCGCGATGGCGGTGGCGTTCTTCATCGTCCTGACGCTCTCGGGCGGCAACGACGTGATCGCCGACAAGTTCCACATCAGCCTGAACGCCATGACCTGGGCGGGCCGGATCGGCCTGCTGATCGCCCCGCCGCTGGCGTACTACGTGACGTACCGGATCTGCCTGGGCCTGCAGCAGCACGACCGCGAGGTGCTGGCCCACGGCGTCGAGACCGGCATCATCCGGCGGCTGCCGGACGGCCGGTTCGAGGAGGTCCACCAGCCGCTCACCGCGGCCGGCCACGACGGGCACGGCGAGCTGGAGTACGTCGGCTGGGTGGTGCCCAAGAAGATGAACCGGCTCGGCGCCCTCGGGCCCGCGATCCGGGGCTTCTTCTTCCCGATCGAGAAGCCGGCCGAGGCGCCGGTCTCGCCGGGCCACCCGCCGGTCGAGCCCCGGCCGGAGCGGGAGGAGATCGGCAGCGGCGAGAGCCGTCGCTGACCTACGCCCGACCGTACGTGGCGCCCGCCGGACCCCCGGCGGGCGCCACGCCCGTTTTCCGCCCCCGGGTCACTCCCGCCCGCCCGGGGCGCTCCGGTACCGCACGCGGCGCGGCTGCGGATTCGCAGGGTTAATCCTCCTCAGCCGGGTATCCGTGCGGTCCAACGAAAAGGGGGGGGAAAGATGTTGGGTCTCAAACGCCTCGGACTGCTCGCCGCCCTGGTGGTGGTCGGGCTCGCGCCCGCGGCGGCGGCGCAGGCCGCGGCACAGCCGTCGACGCAGGACACCCAGTACCTACAGGCCCTGCACCAGGTGAACCTGTTCGAGATCGCCTCTGGGAACATGGCGCAGCAGAAGGGCCAGAACCAGCAGGTGAAGGACCTGGGTGCCCAGTTCGTCACGGACCACACCCAGCTGGACCAGACGGTGCAGAGCACCGCGCAGCAGTTGGGCGTCCAGCTGCCGGGCTCGCCGACGGCGGACCAGCAGAAGATTCTCGACCGCCTGAACGGTCTCAGCGGCGCCGAGTTCGACAAGCAGTGGGTGACCGACGAGCTGGCCGGCCACGTCCAGGCCGTCCAGGCCACCCAGACCGAGATCTCGCAGGGCAGCGAGCAGTCGGTGGTCCAGCTTGCGCAGAACGCCCTGCCGGTGCTCCAGGCGCACCTCGACGCCCTGACGGCCCTCGCCCAGACCCTGGGCATCCCGGTCCCGCAGACCAGCGCCAGCGGCACGCCGAGCCCGGGCGGCACCGCCACCACCCCGGCTCCGGGCGGCACCAGCGAGTCGCCGGCTCCGGGCACCACCGAGTCGACGGCCCCGGGTACCACCGAGTCCCCGGCCCCGGGCGTCAGCTGACGCCGTACGCCCAGGTAGCCAGCCCACCGTCCGGTGGGCTGGCTACCGTCTTTCCCCGCGGGCGGATCGGCCGGCGGCGGTCAGTCGGCGCTGGCCAGGCCGATCGCGAACGCCTCCTCCAGATCGTGCTGGGAGTACGCGCGGAAGGCGATGTGCGACTCCGTGCTGAGCACGCCGGGCACCTTCGAGATGCTGCCGGCGATGATCTCGGCGATCTGCTCGAACTCCCGGACCCGGACCATGGCGATCAGGTCGACGTGCCCGGCCACCGAGTAGACCTCGCTGACGCCGGGCAGGGCGGCCAGGTTCTCGGCCACCTCCGGGATCGAGTCGGTGGCGCAGTCGATCAGTACGATCGCGGTGATCACTGGTTCGCCCTTCGTCGTGCGTACAGGCGCCGTCGGTGCCGACGGGCACCCTTCTCGGCGGCGACGCCGCCGTGGCGTTCGCCGACCATGCTAATCGGGTGGGCGGGGGCTGGCCGCGACGGTGAGCCCGCCCGGGGCGCGGATCGACCCGGACAGCCGCTCCCCGGCGCCCACCTCGGCCCCCGGCCACACCACCGACCGGCTGACCTCGCCCCGGACGCGCGCCCCCGCGCCCACCACCGCCCGGTCGCAGCGACCGGTGACGGTCGCCGTCGGGTCCACCAGGTTGCCGTCCCCGGCGGCGTGCAGGTTCGCCGTCAGGTAGTCGGCGGGCGTGCCGGTGTCGTAGAACGTTCCGGCGTACGGCACGACGGTCAGCGCGCCCGCCGCCTCGGCGGGCCGCCAGACGGCCCGGACCAGCTCCTCCGGCTCGACCGGCAGCTCCCGGACCAGCCGCCAGGGCAGCAGGGAGAAGCCGGCGAACCGGTGGCCGGCGAAGGTGCCGGGCGCGGCCGGGTCGTCGGCGGGCCGGCCGAGCAGCCGTACGCTCTCGCCGTCCCAGCCGGCCAGCAGCGCGGCGATGTCCGGGCCGGGCTCGGCGGCCGGGTCGGCCAGGTAGGCGTCGGCGTTGCCGACGAGGACGCCCCGGCCGGCGATCCAGTCCCGCAGGTTCGCCACGCCCCCGGCGGTGCCGAGCGGGGAGTCGGGCTCCACCGAGAGGTGCGCCCGTCCGCCGACGTGCGCGACCACCTGCTCGCCCAGGTAGCAGGCGTTCACGGCGACGCGGGCCGGGCCGGTGAGGCCGAGCCCGGCCAGCCGGGCCAGCGCCCGGTCGAGCAGCGGCACGTTGCCGACCGGGCACAGCGCCTTGGGCACCCGCTCGGTGAGCGGCCGCAGCCGTGTCCCCTCCCCGGCGGCGAGCACGACGGCGCAGACCTGCGGCCCGGCGCTCGGGGCCGCGCGGCGGGTGTCGGCCGGGACGGGCGCGTCGGCCTGGCCGGGGACGCCGGAGGGACGGGCCGGGGTGGTCACGGCCGCGGGCCGGCCGGCGGCGGCACCTCGCCGGCGCGCGGCCCGATGCCGTAGTACCCGAGCAGGTTCGCGGTCGCCCGGCTCAGCCGGGGCAGGTCGTCCAGCGGGTGCCAGGCCGCCTCGAAGACCTCCGCGCCGTCGACCTTCAGCTCGGTGGTCGACGCGGGCACCTCGGCCTCGAAGACCACGTCCACCCAGCCCTTCGGGTGCACGACGGCGTTCGGCACGGCCGGGCGCAGCCGCTCGGGGGCGAGCCGGACGCCGCTCTCCTCGAACAGCTCCCGGGCCGCGCCCACCACCGGGGCCTCGGCGCGTTGCAGCAGCCCGGCCGGGAGCGTCCAGCTGTGCCCGGGCGGCTGGCGCAGCAGGAGCAGGCGACCCGGGGCGGCGGCCTCGGCGTCACGGACCAGGGTGACCGCGCCCACGATGTACTTCGGCACGGCGAGCCGGACCAGCCGGCGCCGCAGCGGCACGGGCAGCCGGTAGAAGAGCTGGTACGCGAAGGCCCGTCCGGTGGCGCGCGAGCGGGGGATCATGCGTCCAGGCTAGTGCTCGCCGCCGGTCGGCCGACGGCCCGGGGGAGGAACGCTCAATGCCGGTGGTCGACCAGGTCGATGAGCTGGCGTACCACGGCGTCCGGCTCCAGGGCCCGGTCGAACACCGCCACCAGCATGGTTTCCAGGTCGGGGTAGCCCAGCTCCTCGGACAGCCGCAGCAGCGGCATGTCGCTGGCGAGCCCCCGGTTGTGCTTGCGCAACGCCAGCCCGATGGTGGCCCGGCCGAGGCGGACCTTGTCGGTGATCGAGATGCCGGGCTCCGTGTGCTCGGCGAACCACCGGTTGATCTGCATCTGCGCGTGCGGGCTCTTGACGAAGCCCAGCCACTCCCGGCGGGGCCCGCGCGGGGCGACGTCGGCCTCGAAGCCGCTCTCCGCGTCCGACTCGGTGAAGATCTCCACCACGTCGCCCTCCTCCAGTTCGGAGGAGAGCGGGGCGAGCCGGCCGTTGATCCGGGCCGCCAGGCAGTGGTCGCCCCGTTCGGGGCCCAGCTCGTACGCCACGTCGACCGGGGTCGCCCCGGCCGGGAGCACGACCTGCCGCCCCTCGGCGACCACCTGGATCTGGGCCTCGGCGAGGTCGCAGCGCAGCGACTGGAGGAACTGGGCCGGGTCGGGGGCCTCCTGCTCCCAGTCGAGCACCCGGCGCAGCCAGGCGAGCTGTTCCGCCTGGGCGGCGGCGGCCGCGCCGGCGGGGCGGGGGAAGCGGAAGTCCGCGGCGATGCCGTACTCGGCGGAGCGGTGCATCTCGACGGTGCGGATCAGCACCTCCACCGTCCGGTCCTTCGGGCCCAGGACGGTGGTGTGCAGGGACCGGTACAGGTTGTTCTTCGGGGAGGCGATGAAGTCCTTGAACCGGCCCGGCACCGGCCGCCACAGCCCGTGCACGGCGCCGAGGGCGGCGTAGCAGTCGGTGGCGGGGCCGTCCACCACGATCACGATCCGGGGCAGGTCGTACGGGGCACTGTGGCCGCCGGCCACGGTGTCCTTCCAGATCGAGTAGAGGTGGCGGGGGCGGGCGGCGACCTGCGCGTCGACCCGGTTGCGGCGCAGCGCCACCTTCGCGTGCGCGACGACCTCGGCGAGGTACGCGTCCCAGCCGGGCCGGTCGTGCACGTGCCGGGCGATACGCGCGTGCTCCTCGGGCTCCAGGTGCAGCAGCACCACGTCGTCCAGCTCGCGCTTGAGGGCCTGGATGCCCAGCCGGTCGCAGAGCGGGACGAGCACCTCCTGCGTCTTGCGGGCGATCCGCTCGCGGGAGGCGGCCGAGCGGACGCCGAGGGTGCGCATGTTGTGCAGCCGGTCGGCCAGCTTGATGATCAGCACCCGGACGTCCTTGCCGGCCGCCACGATCATCTTGCGGGTCGTCTCCGCCTCCGCGGCCTTTCCGTAGAACGCCTTGTCGAACTTGGTCACCCCGTCGACCAGGTGGGCCACCTCGCCGCCGAAGTCCTCCGCGAGGGCCTGCAGGGTGTAGCGGGTGTCCTCCACCGTGTCGTGCAGCAGCGCGGCCACCAGGGTGGTGGCGTCCATGCCCAGCTCGGCGCAGATCTGGGCGACCGCGAGCGGGTGGGTGATGTACGGCTCGCCGCTCTTGCGGAACTGCCCGCGGTGCATGTTCTCCGCGATCGTGTACGCCCGGCGCAGCACCGACGGGTCCGTGCCGGCATGGATGGCCCGGTGTGTGCGGACCAGGTGGGTGACCGGGTCGCCCTCGGCGCTCGGCCAGCTCAGCAGCGACCGCAGTCGCCGGGCCAGGGGCAGCTCACCCGGCTGGGTCGGAAGCGCGCCCCCCAGGGCGGCGCCGCGTCCGGCGTCGACGTCCACGAGGGACACCTCCTCACCCCGGCCCCGCGGTCGCCGGGCGAGGGCGACCGGGAGCAGGCCCACGAAACGGGCAGGACTGCACTTCCTTAACAGCCTAAGGGAGTCGACGTAGTCCGATCGGTCACTTGGTCATGGGCGTTCGGTCGAGAGTTGGTGGGCCGATGCGGACTCCGCCTTGATCAGCAGGTCCCGGAAGCGGCCCGCACCGCTGGTCGGGGAGGACCAACCGGAGGACATCTCCAGCAGCCGGGTCTCGGGTCGGTCCAGCCAGGACAGGATCCGCTCGGACTCCTCGGCGGACGCCCGGGGCGCCGGCCCGTGTCCCGGCGGGACGGTCTCGGCGGTCGCCCGGACCGCCTCCAGGGTCCGTCGGGGATGCACGCCGGACGGCGAGACCCCGGCGCCGGCGAGCCGGCCGTGCCGCACCAGCGCCAACTCCCACCCGCCCCCGGCGGCCGGCCGGACGGCGGCCAGCTCGGCGATGCGGGTGAGGCCCGCCAGCCGCTGCATCCGTACCGTCGCCCGCAGCACCGCCGCGAGCCGGGACCGCACCACGGCCGCCTCCTCGTACCGCTGGTCGCGGGCCAGCGCCTCGATCCGGGCCAGCAGCGCGTCCACCACCACCTGGGGGTCGCTGGCCGTGGCGGTGCGGAACGGCGCGGCCGCGCGCCGGTCGTACTCCTCCGGGGTGATCCGGTGCTCGCACGGCGCGGGGCAGCGACCCAGCTCGGCCAGCGCGCAGGCCGGGGTGACCGCGCGCAGCGACAGGCGGTGCGTGCACTGACGCAGCGGGACGGCGTCGTGGAAGGCCGCCGCGGCCAGCTCGGCGGCCCGCCGCGAGCCGAACGGCCCCAGGTACGCCTCGTCGCCGGGGGAGAGGGAGCGGACCACCGACAGCCGGGGGTAGGGCCCCTCGGTGAGCTTGAGCCACACCATCCGCTCGGGGAACTTCGACCGCCGGTTGTACGGCGGGGCGTGCGCCGCGATCAGCCGCAGCTCGCGCACCTCGGCCTCCAGCGAGTGGGCGCACTCGACCGCCTCCACCCGCTCCGCGGCGGCGAGCATCTCGGAGATCCGCGCCCGCTTCTCGGAGGCCGTGAAGTAGCTGCGTACCCGGGTGGCGATGTCGCCGGACGTGCCGACGTAGAGCGGCCGGTCGTCGGCGGCCCGGAAGATGTAGACCCCCGGGACCCTCGGCAGCCCGTCGGCGAGGTGCCGCTTGCGCCGCTGCGTCGGGGTGACCGCCCGCGCGAACTCGATCGCCTCGCCGACCGTGTCGACCCGGTGCCCGCCGAGGCGGCCGATCAGCCCGTGTAACACGTCGACGGTGGCCCGGGCGTCGTCCAGCGCCCGGTGGGTCGGCTGGGTGGCCGTGCGGAAGTACGCCGCGAGGGTGCCGAGCTTGCGGTTGGGCACCTCGTCGCGGGTGAGCACCCGGCGGGCCAGCGCGGCGGTGTCCAGCACCCGGGGGTTGGGCCACCGGTAGCCGTGCCTGGCGCAGGCGGCCTTGAGGAAGCCCACGTCGTACGGCGCGTTGTGGGCGACCAGCACGGCGTCGGAGACGAACTCCAGGAAGCTGGGCAGCACCTGCTCGATCGGCGGCGCGGGAACCAGCATGGCCTGGGTGATCCCGGTCAGCACGGTGATGAACGGCGGAATCGGCACGCCCGGGTTGACCAGGGTCGCGAGCACGCCCAGCTCCTCGCCGCCGCGCACCTTCACCGCGCCGATCTCGGTGATCCCGCCGCCGTCCGGGGCGCCGCCCGTGGTCTCCAGGTCGACCACCACGAACGTCGTCGCGTACAGCGGCAGCGCCGGGTCCACCCCGTCGCCCGTCGCCGGGTCCAGCCCGGCGAGCGCCTGCTGCACGTACTCCGCTCCGCCCACGCGCGGCACGGTAGCCCCCGGGTCCGACACTTGCGTCCCACCGGTCCCGCTGGCCCCCACAGGAGTAGGATGAGAGATCGGCTCACTCACCGGGCGGTGGGCCCGGTCGCGGTGGGAGACTTGCCACATGCCCCTCACCGAGCCGTACGACGACAACCTCCCGCAGGAGGAGTCGGTCGACGCCGTGCACCACACCGGTGGAGAGGCACCCGAGCCGGAGCCGACGCTGCCGGAGCCGGTGCGCCAGCGCATCGTCGCCCTCACCGCCGCCATGCTGCCCGGCCTGCCCGCCGACGAGATCCCGGTGCCGCTGCGCCGGGTGGCCAAGTTCGCCCCCAACCGGCGGGCCCGGCTCGGCGCCCCGGCCATCGCCGCCCAGCTCACCGCCGACCCGCTGTTCCGGCAGCGGATCACCGCCCGGGTGCTCGCCGACGCCGGCGACCTCGGCGCGGCGGTGGTGGAGGGCACTGCGCCGGCGGCCGCCGACCCCGTCGAGGTGGCCGCCCTGGCCTACCTGGCCCGGCCGCCGGGCTGGCGGGAGCTGATCGAGGCCAGCGGCGCCGCCGTGCGCGCCGAGGCGGACAAGGCCCTGGTCGACGAGCTGATCCGCGAGGCCGAGCAGCGGGCCACCCGCGCCGAGCACGACCGGGCGGTGGCCCGGGTGGAGGCCGAGAAGCTCCGCGACGAGCTGGCCCGGGTCCGCGAGGAGCTCGGCCAGCTCCGCGAGGAGTCCCGCCAGCTCGCCCGTACGCTGCGCGAGACGCAGGCCCGGGAGCGCAAGGCAACCGAGATGCTGGCCACCGAGCGGGGCCGGGCCGCCCGCGCGGCGGCCGACGCGGACGCGGAGCTGCGCCGGGCGCGGGCCCGCCTGGCCGAGGCGGAGGCGGCGGCCGGAGTGGCCCGGGCCAGTGCCAAGGAGGCCCGTTCCGTCGACGACGCCCGGCTCTGGCTGCTGCTGGAGACGATCGGGCAGGCCGCCGTCGGGCTGCGCCGCGAGCTGGCGCTGGACCCGGTCGACCGGCTCCCCGCCGACTTCGTGGCCGACGCGTTCGCCGACGCGTCGGCGGCCACCCCGGCCGGCGCCGCGGCGCGGGCCCGGGACACCGACGACCCGGCGCGGCTCGACCAGCTCCTGGCGCTGCCCAAGGCGCACCTGGTCGTCGACGGGTACAACGTCACCAAGCGCGGCTTCGGCGAGATGTCACTGGAGCAGCAGCGCAAGCGCCTGATCACCGGGCTGGGCGGGATCGCGGCACAGACCGGCGACGAGGTCACGGTGGTCTTCGACGGGGCCGAGCGGATGCACGGGCTGCCGCCCTCCCCGCGCGGCGTGCGGGTGCTCTTCTCCCGCAAGGGGGAGACCGCCGACGAGCTGATCCGCCGGCTGGTCCGGGCCGAGCCGCCCGGCCGGCCCGTGGTGGTGGTCTCCTCCGACCGCGAGGTCGCCGACGGGGTACGCCGGCACGGCGCGTACCCGCTCGGCGCCGACTCGCTGCTGCGCCGGCTCGCCCGGTCCTGACCCGTGGCGGCCGACCTGTCCCGTTGGACGGGGCGGCGGCGCGGTCGTCCGCCGGTGACCGACGGGCAGGAGGCCGGCGCGACTCCTGTGGACCTGCCCCGTTCGTGCTACCGCCTTTGGAGCTGCCCGTTCGGGCTGCCGCCTTTGGAGCTGCCCGTTCGGGCTGCCGCAGCCCGCCCGAGGGCGGGTCGGCCGTCCGCCCGCAGCCGGGCCGTTGCCGGGCGTGGGGCGTGACGTGGGGACGGCCGCCGCCCCGCCTGTGCGGGCAGCTCCAAAGGGCCGCCACCCGGCGTCCACCGTCGGAGCGGGCGGTGCCGGCCCAATAGGATGGGCGCTCTCGACGGGAGGAGCGACGGCATGACGCGGGTACGACGCGACGGCGGCGCGCGCGGCGCGGCGCCGGCCGCTCGCTCCAGGGTGGCGCGGTGACGCCGCGCGGGTGGGCGGTGATCACGCTCGTCGGGCTCGCCGTCGCACTGGCCGTCGCCGCCGCGGTGCTGGTGCCCTGGCACCGGCCGCCGGCCCCACGCGCCGACCAGCTCGCCGCGCTGCGTGACCTCCCCGTCGAGCAGGTCGCCCGGGGCCGGGCCTTCCGGGCCGCGCTGCGCCCCGGCGGCTGGGCTGCGCTGGCGGTCGGCCTGCTGGTGGCCCTGGGCCTCGGCCTCACCCCGCTCGGCGGTCGCCTGGTGGAACTGGCCGGCCGGCCCTTCGGCGGCCACTGGGTCGCCCAGGCGGTCCTCGGCGGGCTCGCCGTGCTGCTCGTCGCCGACCTGCTCACCCTGCCCTTCTCCGCCTGGCGGCACGCGATCCTCACCCGGCACGGGCTCGCCACCAACGGCTGGGGCGGCTGGACCGCCGACCTGCTCAAGTCGTACGCGGTCAGCGCGGTGATCGGCGTGCTGGCGCTGCTCGGCTTCTACGCCGTCACCCGGCTCGCCCCGCGCTGGTGGTGGGCGTTCGGGGCGGCCGGGGCGGCGGCGCTGGTGGTGCTGCTGTCGTTCGTGCTGCCGGTGCTGGTGGAGCCCGTGTTCAACCGGTTCACCCCGATGGAGCAGGGCCCGCTGCGCACGGAACTGATGACCATGGCGGCCCGCGACGGGGTGCCCGTACGCGACGTGCTGGTCGCCGACGCGTCGCGGCGCACCCGGGCCGTCAACGCGTACGTCTCCGGGCTCGGCCCGACCCGCCGCGTGGTGGTGTACGACACGCTGCTGCGCGAGGCGACCCCGGCGGAGGTGACCAGCGTGGTGGCGCACGAGCTGGGCCACGCGAAGGACCGCGACGTGTGGACCGGCACCCTGACCGGGGCGCTGGGCACAGCCCTGGCCGTGGTCGCCCTCTACCTGCTCGGCTCCGCCGGCCCGCTGCTGCGCCTGGCCCGCGTCGACTCGATCGCCGAACCCAGGGCGTTTCCGCTGCTCATCGCGCTGGTCACGGTCGCCGGGCTGGTGGCCGCGCCGGCCCAGGCGCTGGTCTCCCGGCGGATCGAGGCCCGGGCCGACGCGCACGCCCTCGCCCTCACCGGCGACCCGGCCACCTTCGAGGCGATGCAGCGCCGCCTGTCCGGGGCCAACCTGGCCGACCCCGACCCGCCCCGCTGGGAGTACCTCTACTCGGCGTCGCACCCGTCCACCGTGGAACGGATCGCCGCCGCCCGCGCCTACGCCAGGGAGGCCGGCAGGTGAGCCGGACGTTGCTGATCACGAACGACTTCCCGCCCCGTCCCGGCGGCATCCAGTCCTTCGTGCACAACCTCGCCGTACGCCAGCCCGCCGGCTCGGTGGTGGTGTACGCGTCGAGCTGGCGGGGAGCGGACAAGTTCGACGCCGACCAGCCGTTCGAGGTGGTGCGGGAGCGCACCAAGGTGCTGCTGCCGACCCCGCTGGTCGCCCGGCGGGCCGCCCGGCTGGCCCGCGCGTACGACTGCGACAGCGTCTGGTTCGGGGCGGCCGCCCCGCTCGGGCTGCTCGCCGCCGGGCTGCGCCGGCGCGCCGGGATCCGTCGGGTGGTGGCCCTGACCCACGGACACGAGGTGGGCTGGGCGGCGCTGCCCGGCGCCCGGACCGCGCTGCGCCGGATCGGCCGGGGCGCGGACGTGGTCACGTACCTGGGCGAGTACACCCGGGTCCGGCTGGAGCGGGCGTTGCACGGGGTGACCGAGCTGCACCGGCTGGCGCCGGGCGTGGACGTCGACACGTACCACCCGGACGTGGACGGGGAGCCGGTCCGTGCCCGGCTCGGGCTGGCCGACCGGCCGGTGGTGGTGTGCGTCTCCCGGCTGGTGCCCCGCAAGGGTCAGGACATGCTGATCCGGGCGATGCCGGAGATCCGTCGCCGGGTGCCCGACGCGGCGCTGCTGGTCGTCGGCGGCGGGCCGTACCGGTGCACCCTGGAGAAGCTGGCCCGGCAGACCGGGGTCGAGCGGGACGTCGTCTTCACCGGCTCGGTGCCCGCGGCCGACCTGCCCGCCCACTACGCGGCCGGCGACGTGTACGCCATGCCCTGCCGCACCCGCAACCGCGGCCTGGACGTCGAGGGGCTCGGCATCGTCTACCTGGAGGCGTCCGCGACGGGCCTGCCGGTCGTGGCCGGGGACTCCGGCGGCGCGCCGGACGCCGTCCGCGCGGGGGAGACCGGGTACGTCGTCCCCGGACGCGACGTCGCCCAGCTCGCCGACCGGGTGGCCACGCTGCTCGCCGACCGGGACCTGGCCCGCCAGCTCGGCGCGGCCGGTCGGGCGTGGGTGGAGCGGGAGTGGCGCTGGGAGGCCCAGGCCGCCCGGATGGCGACCCTGCTGGCCGGCTGAGCGGTTGAGGCCCGGGTTCCATGTCGCCGACATGGCGGTGTCCAACGCGCCGGAACCCCGCCATGTCGGCGATGTGGGCTACACCCGGCGGGTCAGCGGAGGCGTTCGAGGATGCGGGCGGCGGGCGCGGGCCGGCCGAAGTGCCAGCCCTGGGCGACGTCGCAGCCGATGGCCCGCAGCCGGTCGGCCTGCCCGGCCGTCTCCACCCCCTCGGCGGTGACCCCCAGGCCCAGCGCGTGGGCCAGCGACACCAGCGAGGCGAGGATCCGCTCGTCGGTGCGGCTCGCCGGGTCCTCGGCCGGGGCCCGCAGCCCGGCCACGAACTCCCCGGCCACCTTCAGCTCCGTCACCGGCAGGTCCCGCAGGTACGCCAGGTTGCAGTAGCCGGTGCCGAAGTCGTCGATGGCGATCCGTACGCCGAGGTCGGCCAGCACCCGCAGGGCCCGCACCGGCTCCTCGTCGGCGCTCATCATGGTGCTCTCCGTGATCTCCAGCTGGAGCCGCCCCGGCGGCAGGCCGGTGCGTTCGAGCACGCCGCGCACCTCCTGCACGAGCCCCGGCCGGTGCACCTGCCGGACCGCCAGGTTCACGCTGACGAACGGCGCGGCCTGCCCCGCGCTCGCCCAGGTCTGCGCCTCCCGGCACGCCTCGGCGAGCACCCACCCGCCGAGCGGGACGATCAGCCCGGTCTCCTCGGCCAGTCCGATGAAGCTGTCCGGGCGCAGCTCGCCGAGCTCCGGGTGCCGCCAGCGGACCAGTGCCTCCGCCCCGAGCACGGTGCCGTCGCACAGCGAGGTCAGCGGCTGGTAGTCCAGGTAGAACTCGCCGCGCTCCAGCGCCGCCGGGATCGCCGAGGACAGCGCGTGCCGGGCCAGCTCGCGGCGGCTGCGTTCGGCGTCGTACAGCGACCAGCGGGCGCCGCCGTCCGCCTTGGCCCAGTGCAGGGTCGTGTCGGCGGCCCGCATCAGGTCGACGGGGGTGGTGCCGGCCACCGGGCACTCCACGATGCCGATGCTGGCCGACACGCACAGCTCGTGCCCGTCGATCAGCGCCGGCTCGTTCACCGCCGCCAGCGCCGCCTCGGCCACCTTCACCACGTCGTCGGTGCACGCGGTGCGCTCGACCAGGATGACGAACTCGTCGCCGCCGAGGCGGGCGACCAGGTGCTCGCCGAGGGCCCGGCGCAGCCGGTCGGCGACCGAGATCAGCAGCCGGTCGCCGACCTGGTGACCGAGGGTGTCGTTGACGATCTTGAAGCGGTCCAGGTCGAGGAAGCACAGGCCCGCCCGGTCGGCGCCCCGGCCCGGGGCGTCGATCGCGGCGCTGAGCCGTTCGGTGAACAGCGTCCGGTTGGGCAGGTCGGTCAGGGGGTCGTGGGTGGCCTGGTGGCGGAAGCGGGCCTCGCTCTCGCGCAGCGCCCGCTCGGCCTGCGCCTGGGCCGTCATCGCGGCCCGGCGGATCGACTCCTGCTCGTCGAGCGTCCGGTCCCGTAGGGCCCGGGCGTAGCCGGTGGCCACGGTGGCCAGCAGCCGGGCCAGCCGGTCCTGGACGTCCTCGCCGACCAGCCTTAGGTCGCGTAGCAGCCGGAGCTGGATCACCTCGACGGTCCGGCCCAGCCCCTCGGCGGAGGCGATGTGCGCCGCGACCAGCTCCGCCCCGACCTGGTGCCCGGTGCGCAGGTCCAGCGGCTCGGCCTCCAGCGCCTGGGCCAGCCGGTCGGTGAGCCGTTGCAGCAACGCCTCCAGCTGGGCCTGGGCCATCGGCAGGTAGCTGGTGCCGGAGACCGCCTTCGCCCAGGCGCGGGCGAAGGTGCCCGGGCGAGCCGGGCCGGACGGGTCGTCGGGCGGGTCACTCACGGAGCCGCCCGACGCCGCCCCTGAGGACGGCCCGCTCGGCGTCCTCGGCGCTCTCCGGTGTCTCGGGACGCCACTGCGGCACCCAGACCACGCCGGGGTCGACCAGCTCGAAGCCGTCGAAGAGGGCGGTCAGCTCGGCCTGGCCGCGGATCCAGAGCGGGTTGTCGGTGCGCTGGTAGACGGCCTCGACGTCCTCTCGCTCCGTGGGGCGCCGGCCCTCGTCGCTGGCCTGCGACAGCACCAGGTAGCTGCCCGGGGCCAGCGCCTCGCGCAGCGTCCGCAGGATCTCGTCCGGCCGGTCGGAGTCCGGCACGAAGTGCAGCACCGCCACGATCATCACGGCGACCGGTTGGGAGAAGTCGAGCAGCCCGGTGACCTCCGGGTGGGCCAGGATCCGCTCGGGGTGGCGCAGGTCCTCCTGGATCACGGTGGTGGTGTCGTCGCCGCTGAGGATCTCCCAACTGTGCGCCACCGCGACCGGGTCGACGTCGACGTAGACCACCCGGGACTCCGGGGCGATCCGCCGGGCGATCTCGTGGACGTTGCCGACGGTGGGGATGCCGGAGCCGATGTCGAGGAACTGCCGGATCCCGGCCTCGGCGAGGAACTGCACCGCCCGGCGCAGGAACGCCCGGTTGGCCTGGGCCACCAGCGGCGCCTCGGGGACGGCGTCGACTATCGCCCGCGCGGCGGCCCGGTCGGCGGCGAAGTTGTGCGAGCCGCCGAGGTAGTAGTCGTACATGCGGGCCACGCTCGGGCGCTCGATGTCGATGCTGTCGGGTGCCCAGTCCGGCCGGTGCATGCCCACCCCTTTGTCGACGACGCGGGCGGCGTCGCCCGCGCGGGTCACCCGGACATTCTGCCCGCCCCGTGCCCGGGTGACCAAGTGCGCGTCGGCGCAGCCGCGACCGGCGCGACGCTGGCCGCCCGGGCCCGTGGTCAGGGCCGCCAGCGGCGCCTGAGCCGTCCGTCGCCGATGTCCCGTCGACCGGACCCGCCGGCCCGCGTCGAATCCCCCTGCCCGACGTGACCGGGCGAGGGGCCGTCAGAACTTCGGGGCGTCCGGGGCCTCCAGCAGGCCCAGTCGCAGCGCGGTCATCAGCGCCTGCGCCCGGTTGGCCGCGCCCAGCTTCTCGTAGAGCTTCGAGATGTGGGTCTTGGCCGTCGACTCGCTGACGAAGAGCTGCTTGGCGATGCCGGCCACGCTCATCCCGTCGGCGAGCAGCCGCAGCACCTGGCCCTCGCGGGGCGACAGCTGCGGGCCCGACGGGGCGAGCCGCCGCTTCATCGCCTCGGCCAGGTCGGCCGCGGTGAAGGCGCTGGGCGAGGAGGCGGCGTGCCGGGCGGCCGCCACCACCTCGTCGGCGGGGGCCGTCTTCGGCACGAACGCGCTCGCCCCCGCCTCCAGGGCCCCGAAGAGCTGGTCGTCGCCGGCGTACATGGTGAGCACGACGATGCCCATCGACGCGCTGGACTTGCGTAGCGCCCGGGTGGCCTCGAGGCCGCTGCCGTCGGGCAGCCGCAGGTCCATGATCACCACGTCCGGCTGGAGGGCACCGGCCTGCCGGACGCCCTCGGCGGCGGTGGCGGCCTCACCGACGACCTCGAACTGCCGGTCCCGCTCGAAGGCGTGCCGCAACCCCTTGCGAATGAGGTCGTGGTCGTCGACAAGGAGGACCTTGGTGCGGGTGGCCGGTGTGGGACTTGTGGTCATCCTCGCGTTACTCCCCTTCTGCTGCTGTGCTGCCGCGCACCTTATCGCGCCGGGGCGAGGAGCCGAGAACCACCGCCACCGTCGTCCCGGTGGGCTGTCGCGGCCTGACCTCCAACCGGCCCCGGATACGTTCCGCCCTCTCGGCCATGATCGCAAGACCGTAGCGCCCGTCCGGGCGCTGGTCGGGAATACCGTGACCGTCATCCGACACTTCGATCTGCGCGTACGGCGGGTCCACCTCGCAGGTCACCCACAGATTCGACGCGCCGGCGTGCTTGCGGGCGTTGGTGACGGCCTCCTGCGCGATGCGCAGCAGCTCCGCCTCCGTGGCCGCGGGCAGCCGCGCCGTGGACTCGTCCAGCGACAGGTGTACCCGCAGGCCGCCGGACGCGCCGACGGTGCGCGCGTACTCGGCGATCGCGGCGGCCAGGCCGCCCTGCCGGTCCACCTCGCTGCGCAGCTCGAACAGGCTCAGCCGCAGCTCGGTGATCACCCGGGTCACCTCCTGGCGCAGGGTGCGCAGCGACTCCGCGGTCTCCTCGGCGTCGTCGTGCACGGTGGCCAGCGCGTTGTCGATGCCGTACCCGACCATGACCAGCTCCTGGGCGACCCCGTCGTGGATCTCCCGGGCCAGCCGCTGCCGCTCCTCGTTGGTGGCCAGCGACCGCACCTCGTCGAACAGCAGCGCGGCCTCCAGGCGCAGCGCGGCCGGACGGGTCAGCGCGGTCACCCGGGACACCACCGGCGGCGGGTACGCGTGCGCCGCGTCCGCCTCCAGCACCACCAGCCCGACCGTGCGGACCCCGGCGATCAGCGGCACGATCAGCGCCGAGACGTCCCCGCCGGTGTGCGAGCGGGCCTGCGAGCGGGCCGCCGTCTGCGGCTGCTGGCTGGCCCAGGCGTCGGCGATCGCCGAGTCGGCGTCGAGCGTGGTCTCCCAGTCCACCCGGTCCACGCCCACCTGGGCGAGCACCACCAGCCGGCCGCCGCCGCTGGCGGACAGCACCGCCGCCCGGTCGGCCCGGGCCACCGCGCGCAGCTCCTCCAGCAGGTGCTCGGAGATGCCCCCGGGGTCGAGGGTGGCCCCGGGCAGCTGCCGGGCGACCGTACGCAGCTGGGTCAGCAGCCGGGTCGCCTCGGCGTACGGCTGGGGCTTGCCCTCGCCGCGCATCCGGATCACCCGGTGCAGCGTGCCGGCGGTGAAGAGCCCGAGCCCCGCCAGGATCAGCCACTGGGCGCAGACCGCGAGGTACCCGAGCTGGCCGAGCTGCCGGCCGCCGTCGACCTCGGTGAGCGCGGCGCTGAGCAGCAGGGTGGCGGCGGTGACGGCGAGCAGCGCGCCGCCCTCGCGGAACCGGCGGCGCAGCGCCGTCACGGTCACCGGGACGGCGAGGTACGGCAGCACGGCCGAGGCGCCGGCGCCGAGCCCGTCGACCGAGCCGCCGAGGGAGGACACGGCGGCGACCTGGCTCGCGGCCAGGCCCAGCACCACCACCTCCGCGAAGTGGCTGAGCGGGCCGAGCACCCGGTGCTGGGGGGCGAGCACGGCGGGCAGCCCGGCGAGGCCCAGCAGGGCGATCCACCAGAGCTGGCCGGCGTCGCGGGTCACGAACAGGGTCAGGGCGGCGACCAGCGCGAGCATGACCACCCGGGACGCGGCGGCGAGGGGCTGCGTGGGGGGCCGGGCGGGTGTCGAGGAGTCGGGCACGTGACGGATGGTAGTCAGCGTCGGTAGATGTCGGCGATCTCCGCCGCGTACGACTTGTGCACCACCTGGCGCTTGACCTTCAGCGAGGGGGTCAGCTCCCCGGTCGCCTCCGTGAAGTCGTGCGGCAGGATCCGGAACACCTTGATCGCCTCGGCCCGGGAGACCGACTGGTTGGCTTGGTCGATCGCGCCCTGCACCTCGGCGCGCAGCTCCTCGTCGTCGCGCAGCCGCTCGACGGGGGTGTCCTCGGGGCGGCCGCGCGCGGCCAGCCACGTCGGCAGCGCCTCCTCGTCGATGGTGACCAGCGCGGCGATGAACGGCTGCCGGTCGCCGACGACCACGCACTGGCTCACCAGCGGGTGCGCCCGGACCTGGTCCTCCAGCACCGCCGGGGCGACGTTCTTGCCGGCGGCGGTCACGATGATCTCCTTCTTCCGGCCGGTGATGCTGAGATAGCCGTCGGCGTCGAGCTGCCCCAGGTCGCCGGTGCGGAACCAGCCGTCCGGGGTGAGCGCCTCGGCGGTGGCCTCCTCGTTGCGCCAGTACCCCTGGAAGACCAGGTCGCCGGAGATCATGATCTCCCCGTCGTCGGCGATCCGGATGGTCACGCCGGGCAGGGGCCGCCCCACCGTGCCGATCCGGGTGGCGCCGACCAGGTTCGCGGCGGCGGCCGGGGCGGTCTCGGTCAGCCCGTACCCCTCCAGGATGTTCACCCCGATGCCGCGGAAGAAGTGGCCGAGCCGGGTGCCCAGCGGGGCACCGCCGGAGATGACGTCCCGGCACCGGCCGCCGAGGGCGGCCCGCAGCTTGCGGTAGACCAGCCTGTCGAACACCGCGTGCTGCACCCGCAGCGCCAGGCCGGGGCCGTTCGGCCGCTCCAGCGCCTCGCTGTACGCGACGGCGACCCGCTCGGCCCGGTCGAAGATCCTGCCCTTGCCGTCCGCCTCGGCCTTCTGCCGGGCCCCGTTGTAGACCTTCTCGAACACCCGGGGGACCGACAGCAGGAAGGTCGGCTTGAACTCCTGCAACTCGGCGACCAGGTGCTTGGTGTCGGCGCAGTGGGCCATCGTGGCGCGGGCCTGCACCACGCCGATCTGGATCAGCCGGGCGAAGGCGTGCGCGAGGGGAAGGAACAGCAGGGTCGCCGCGCCCGCGTTGAACAGGTTCGGCAGCACCGGCACCGCGTTGGCGACGTCGGCGTACAGGTTGCGGTGGGTCAGCACGCAGCCCTTGGGGCGGCCGGTGGTGCCGCTGGTGTAGATGATGGTGGCGATGTCGCCGGACCGGACGGCCCTGCGCCGCCGCTCGATCTCCGCCGGGTCGACCTCGGCGCCCGCCGAGACCAGCTGGTCCACCGCGCCCTGCTCGATCTGCCAGACGTGGGCGAGCTCGGGCATCCGGTCGCGGACCCCGGCGACGAGGGCGGCGTGGTGGTCGGTCTCCACCACGACGGCCACCGCGCCGGAGTCCTCGAGGATCCAGGCGGCCTGGTCGGCGCTGGAGGTCTCGTAGATCGGCACCGTGACCGCGCCGGCGGCCCAGACGGCGTAGTCGACGAGGGTCCACTCGTACCGGGTGCGGCTCATCAGGGCGACCCGGTCGCCGGGGGAGATCCCGGCCGCGACCAGGCCCCGGGCGACGGCGACGACCTCGTCGCGGAACTGCCGGCAGGTCACGTCGGCCCACGCCCGGCCCGGCTGGCCGACCGAGCCGGCGGGGCGGACGAACTGGACGGCGTCCGGGGCGGCCTCGGCGTTGTCCCAGACCGGGTCGGTGAGGTTGGCCGCGTCCCCGACGGTGACGATCGGCGGAACGGAGAACTCGCGCACCTGCACTCCTCGTGCTCGCACTGGCCGGGCGGGCGGGCCCCGGACGGGTCGGCTCCTTCGAAACCTACCCGCCCGGGCAGGTGGGGGCGGTACGAGGCTGACGGCCGGGTGCGGTGGGGTGGGGCCCGCCGGCCGCGGCGACCGGCGCGTGACGGGGGTGGAGCGGGGCGCGGACCACCCCCGCCGGGTAGCCTCCCCCCATGGCGGACTCCTCCACCCAGTCGATCGTGGTCGGCGCGTCACCGGACCAGGTGGCGGCGGTGATCTGTGACTTCGCGCGGTACCCCGAGTGGGCCGACGCGGTGCGGCGGGCCGAGGTGGTCGAGGAGTACGAGGACGGCTACGCCAGCCAGGTGGGCTTCACCATCGACGCCGGGGTGATGGCCGACGAGTACGTGCTCGCCTACGAGTACGCGGAGGACCTCACCCGCATCGAGTGGCACCTGGTCGCCCCGTCGAGGATGCAGCGCTCCCAGCGCGGGTCGTACGACCTGGTCGGCAACCCGGACGGCACGACCACCGTGACGTACACCCTGGAGGTGGAGCTGTCCGTCGGCATGCTCGGCATGTTCCGCCGCAAGGCCGAGAAAATGATCATGGATGCGGCGTTGAAGCAACTCAAGCGCCGGGTAGAAGAAGCCGGTGCGGCGCGGTGACGCGGCCGGCGGCGCCCCGGTCGTCACGGTAGAGGAGCCGACCATGGGGGGTACGGATCCGGGCACGGCCCGGGAGGAGGCCGAGCGGCTGGTCGCCACGGTGCTCGCGGCGGCCCGGCTGGCCGGTGCGGCCGGGGGCTCCGGCTCCGCGGCGGGGCCGTGGAGTGCACTGGGTGGGATCGTGTCGAGTGTTCTCGGTCACGGTGCCGGCGGCACCGGGCCGGAAAACGCCGGCGGGTCCGGCGGATTCGCCACGGGCACGCCGGAGTGCTGCGTCTGCCCGGTTTGTCGGGGTATCGCCGCCCTGCGCGACCCGAGCCCCGAATTCGCCGAGCGGCTGGCGACCGGGGCGGGGGACCTGGCGGCCGGCGTGGCCAGCCTGCTGCGCGCCTTCGCCTCGGCCGGGGAGCCCGCGTCGCACCCGGCGGAGCCCGCCACGGCGCCGCCGACGGCCGACCGGCGGGATCCGGCGGACGACCAGGTATGGCGCGAGGCCACCCGCACCCGGCATGATTCTCAGCCGGCACCGGAGCGGGACGTCTGGTCCGCCGCGACCCGACAGGCGGGCGCGGCCGCTCCCGGTGCCGTCGTGCCGCCCGCCGACGACGCCGGGCCGGACGCGCCGGGGCCCGCCCGGCCGCCGGCCGTCCGACCCGTGGTGCCCGCCTCCCGGGCACCCGGCGACGTCGGCGCGGACCCACCAGGCGACGGTGCCTGACCACCGGACATCCCGATCCACCCCGCGGCGGTCCGCCGTGACGGTGGCCGGGCAGCACAGCAGAGGGGAGTGGCAGCGGTGACGCTGACCATCGGAGTCGACGTCGGTGGCACGAAGGTGGCCGGCGGTGTCGTCGACGACACCGGCAGGGTTCTCGCGCAGGCCCGTCGGGACACCCCCGCCGACGACGTGGCCAAGACCCGGGACGTCATCATCGACGTGGTCACCGAGCTGGCGATGGGCCGGCAGGTCGAGGCCGTCGGTATCGGTGCCGCCGGCTGGATCGACGCCAGCCGCTCCACCGTCCTCTTCGCCCCCAACCTGGCCTGGCGCGACGAGCCGCTGCGCGCGTACGTCGGCAACGCCACCGGGCTGCCGGTGATCGTGGAGAACGACGCCAACGTCGCCGCCTGGGCCGAGTTCCGCTACGGCGCCGCCCGCGACGCCGACGACTCGATGGTCATGTTCACCATCGGCACCGGCGTCGGCGGCGGCATCGTGCTGGGCGGCGAACTGGTCCGCGGCGCCCACGGCATCGCCGCCGAGCTGGGCCACATGCTCACCGTCCCCGACGGTCACCTGTGCGGCTGCGGCCGGCTCGGGTGCATCGAGCAGTACGCGAGCGGCAGCGCGCTGGTCCGGTTCGCCCGCGCCGCCGCCCGGCAGGAGCCGCACCGGGCCACCCTCCTGCTGGAGTTGGCCGGCGGCGTGGCCGAGGCGATCACCGGCCCGATGGTGACCACCGCCGCCCAGCGCGGCGACACCGTCTCCGCCGAGGCGTTCGCCCAGGTCGGGCGCTGGCTCGGCACGAGCCTCGCCGACATGGCGCAGATCCTCGACCCGCAGGTGCTGGTCGTCGGCGGCGGCGTCATCGATGCCGGCGACCTGCTGCTCGGCCCGACCCGGCGGTCCTTCGCCGAGGCGCTGGCCCAGCGCCGCCGGCTGCCCGTGGCCGAGGTGCGCCCGGCCGAACTGGGCAACACCGCCGGCGTGATCGGCGCCGCCGACCTGGCCCGCCGGATCTGAGGCGGGCCGGGTGACGGAGGCCGCGGGCGTGCCGCTGCGCGTCCTGTCGTACAACATCCACAGCCAGCGCGACGATACGGCGGCGCTGGCGGCCGTGGTCCGCGAGGCCGCCCCCGACGTGGTGATCCTCCAGGAGGCTCCCCGGCGGTTCCGGTGGCGGCAGAAGTCCGCGACCCTGGCCGCGTCGTTCGGTCTGGTGGTCGCCGCCGGCGGGCTGCCCGCGCTGGGCAACCTCCTGCTGACGAGCCTGCGGGTGCGGGTGCTGGCCACCCGGTGCCAGCGCTACCCGCTCACCCCCGGCCGGCACATGCGCGGCGCCGCGTACGCCGAGTGCCGCGTCGGCGGCGCCCGGTTCCTGCTGGCCGGCTCGCACCTGTCCACCGACCCGGCGGAACGCCCGGGACAGGCCGCGGCGTTCAAGCGGGAGCTGGCGGCGGCCGACCTGCCCGTGGTGGCCGGCGCCGACCTCAACGAGGGACCGGGCGGCGCGGCCTGGCGCACGGTGGCCGACGGGCTGACCGACGCGGCGGCGGCGACGGGCTGCGTCGACCGGCACACCTGCCCGTGCGCGAGCCCGCGCGCCCGCATCGACGCGCTCCTCGTCGACCCGCGGATCACCGTGGTCGCCTACGACGTGGTGGACACCCCGCTGACCCGCCGCGCCAGCGACCACTTCCCCCTGCTGGCCGACCTGCGGCTGCCGACCGCCGGCTGACCGGCCCGGCGGGCCCGCGCCCGCCGTCGGACTGGACAAACCGGTCGGGTTGCGGGAAGGATTTCGCGCACGACCCGGCGGATACCCGCAGCGATCCGGCACCCGTGCCGCACGAAGGAGATATCCGGTGTCCCCCTCCACCGACCCCGGCCGCCCCGAGCCGGAAGCGACGACGCTCGCCCTGACCCGGGACGGCCGCCCGGTCTCCGACCGGGGCGACACGGTCTGCGTCATCGGGGCGGGGGCCAGCGGCCTGACCGCCGTGAAGAACCTCAAGGAGCACGGCTTCGGCGTCGACTGCTACGAGCGGGAGACCGGCGTCGGCGGCGCGTGGAACTGGCGACACGACCGCAGCCCGGTCTACGCCAGCACCCACCTGATCTCGTCGCGGCCGTTCACCCAGTTCCCCGACTTCCCGATGCCCGACGACTGGCCGGACTACCCGCACCACAGCCAGCTGCTGTCCTACTTCGAGCGCTACGCCGACCACTTCGACCTGCGGCAGCACATCTGGTTCGGCACCGAGGTGGTCCGGGTGGAACCGGTGGACGGCGACCGGTGGGACGTCACGACCCGCAGCACCGGCGGGTACGGCCCGGAGCGCACCTCCCGGTACGCCGCCGTGGTCGTCGCCAACGGCCACAACTGGTCGCCGAAGCTGCCGTCCTATCCGGGGCTGGAGGAGTTCCGCGGCGAGGTCATGCACGCCTCGTCGTACAAGGACCCGGCGCAGCTGCGCGGCAAGCGGGTGCTCGTCGTGGGCGCCGGCAACACCGGCTGCGACATCGCGGTCGAGGCGGCCCAGCAGGCCTCCCACTGCTGGCACTCCACCCGCCGCGGCTACTGGTACGCCCCGAAGTACGTCTTCGGCCGCCCCGCCGACCAGGTCAACGACTCGCTGGTCGCACTGCGGGTGCCGCTGCGCGTACGGCAGTGGCTCTACCACTGGACGCTGCGGCTGACCGTCGGCGACCTGACCCGGTTCGGCCTGCCCAAGCCCGACCACCGGGTGTACGAGACGCACCCGATCGCCAACAGCCAGCTGGTCTACTACGTCGGCCACGGCGAGATCACTCCCGTGCCGGACGTGACCCGGTTCCACGCCAAGGCCGTGGAGTTGGCCGACGGCCGGGAGGTCGACCCGGAGCTGGTCGTGTTCGCCACCGGCTACCTGCCGCGCTTCGAGTTCCTCGATCCGGCGCTGCTCGGCGACGTCGACGGCTCCGGCCGGCCCCGGCTGTGGCTCAATGCCTTCGCCCCCGGGCACCCGACGCTCGCCGTCGTCGGCCTGCTGCAGCCGGACTCCGGCGTGTTCACCCTGGCGCACTGGCAGGCCGTGCTCTTCGCCCGGCTGCTGCGGCAGCGCGTCACCCGGCCGGAGCGGGCCGCCGCGTTCGCGAAGCGTGCGGCGGCCGGCGTCGGGGAGCGGTACTCGGGCAGGGTCAAGGACAGCAGCCGGCACTGGTTCGAGGTCGGCCACGCCGACTACCTGCGCGCGCTCCAGCGCGCCCTGCACACCCTGGAGGGCGGCAAGTGACGACCCAGGCGCAGCTGCCGCGGATCATGCGTGGCCGGGAGTGGGCCCGCCCGGTCCGCCCGGCCCGCCGCGAGGTGCTCAGCGTGACGCCCGCCGTGGAGCAGGGCCGCCCGCCGCTGCTCTTCGTGCCCGGCTTCGGGCACGGCGCCTGGGCGTTCGCCGAGCACTGGCTGGAGCACGCCGCCACGCGCGGCTTCCCGGCGTACGCGTTGAGCCTGCGCGGGCACGGCGGCAGCGAGCCGGCGCCGGAGGCGACGCTGCGGGCGTACGCCCACGACGTGACGCAGGTGGCGGCGGGCCTGCCGCGCCAGGCGGTGCTGGTGGGGCACGGCGCCGGGGCCCTGGTGGTCCGGCACGCGCTGGCCCGCTACCCGGCCCGGGCGGCGGTGCTGGTCGCGCCGGTGCTCGGCGACTGGGGGACGCTGGCCACCGCGCTGCGCCGCAACCCCGTCGGCACCCTGCCCGCCCTGGTCGGCGGGCGGCTGCGGCTGAGCCGTCGGCAGCTGTTCAGCCGGGAACTGCCCGACGCCGACGCCCGCCGGTACGTCTCCCGGCTCGGGCGGGCCAGCCGGCGGGCGCAGTGGCAGCTGCTCACCCACCGCGCCCCGGAGCCGGCCGTGGGCGACCCGCCGGTGCTGGTGCTGGGCAGCCCCGACGACCGGGTGGTCCCGCCGGCCGCGCTGACCCGGGCGGCCCGGCGGCACGGTGGCGCCCCGCTGCTCTTCCCCGGCATGGGCCACGACCTGATGCTGGACGCCCGCTGGCGGGAGCCGGTCGACGCGATCCTCGACTGGCTGGAGAAGGAGCAGGCGCCGGCCTGAGCCGCCGCCTCATCCACCCGACGTCGCGGCATCCGCGCGGCGCGCATGCCGCCATGTCGGCGACGTCGCGGCATCCGCGCGGCCCGGATGCCGCCATGCCGCCGACATCGCGGCATCGGGCCGGCGGGCCGCGCGTCACCCAGTGCGGGTCAGGCGGGTCGGCAGCGAGTCGCCGTCGTCGAGGGCGCTGAGGTAGGAACGGGCCCAGGCGCGGATGTCGTTGGCGCGCAGGTGCGCCCGCATCGCCCGCATCCGGCGGGTGGCGTCGGCCGGGTCGGCCCGCAGCGCCGCGAGCAGTCCCTGCTTGAGCCCCTCCAGGTCGTGCGGGTTGACCTGGTACGCCTGCGGCAGCTCGGCCGCCGCACCGGCGAACTCGCTCAGCAGCAGCGTCCCGGTGTCGTCCACCCGGGCCGCCACGTACTCCTTGGCGACCAGGTTCATCCCGTCCCGCAGCGGGGTCACCGCCATCACGTCGGCGATCCGGTAGAGCGCGGCCAGCTCGGCCCGCTCGGGCGGCTGGGTCAGGTAGTGGATGGCCGGCTCGCCGACCCGGCCGAACTCGCCGTTGATCCGGCCGACCTGGTGTTCCACCCGGTCCCGCAGGATCTGGTACTGGCCGACCCGCTCCCGGCTGGGCACCGCCACCTGCACCAGCACCGTGTGCGGCACCTTGATGTGCCCGTGGGCCAGCAGCTCGCTGTACGCCTTGAGGCGCTGCTCGATGCCCTTGGTGTAGTCCATCCGGTCCACGCTGAGGATCACGTGGTCGGGGTCGCCGAGGTCCCGGCGCAGCCGCCGGGCCCGGGCCGCCACGTCGGGGCGGGCCGCCAGCGCGGCCATCTCGGCCGTGTCGATCGAGACCGGGAACGCGCCGACCCGCACCACCCGGTCGCCCACGTCGACCCGCCGGTCGGTCGCCGGCAGCTCCAGCACCTTCGCCACCAGTTGGGCGAAGTTGTGCGCGGCGTGGGCGCGCTGGAAGCCGATCAGGTCGGCGCCGAGCATGCCGCGCAGCAGCTCGGCCCGGCGGGGGAGCTGCATGAACAGCTCCGGCGGCGGGAACGGCACGTGCAGGAAGAAGCCGATCCGCAGGTCGGGGCGCAGGTCCCGGAGCAGGCCGGGGACCAGTTGCAGGTGGTAGTCCTGCACCCACACCACCGCGCCGGGCTCGGCCACCTCGGCGGTGGCGTCGGCGAACCGCTGGTTGACCCGCTGGTACGCCTCCCACCAGCGGCGGTGGTACTCCGGCTGCTCGACGGCGTCGTGGTACAGCGGCCACAGGGTCGCGTTGGCGAACCCCTCGTAATGGTCGCGCAGGTCGTCGGGGCTCAGCGGCACGGTGTGCATCCGTACGCCGTCGACGTCGGGCAGGCGCGGCGCCGGCCCGGTCCCGCCGGCCCAGCCGACCCAGGTGGCCGGGGTGTGCCGGAGGAGGGGGTGCAGGGCGCTCACCAACCCGCCGGGGCTGCGTCGCCACTCGCAGGCGCCGTCGGGCGCCACACTGTCGTCGATGGGAAGGCGGTTGGCCACCACCACGAGGGAACTCTGTCGCATCTCGGGCATTCCGATCAGCAGAGACCGACCGCCGCGAGCAGGGAAACCGGTCAGTCAGTGGGGTAAGTGACGTACAGCGGTATTCCTACTGACAGTAAGTTACACCACTGTCACGCCTGTCCGGCGCGGCGGGGTGGGGTGCCCGGACCCGGGCGGCGAAAGGCCGCGTCCTGCCTACCGCTCAGACCCGCGCGCCGTCGTCCGGGTCGTAGTCGTCGGAGTCGCCGGGGCGCAACCGCCAGATCAGCGTCACGAAGCCGGCGAGGATGCCGGTGAAGCCGAACAGGGTGACCACGGACGAGTCCACCGGCAGCAGCGAGGGCTTCAGGAAGAGCACGAAGCCGATGACGATGCCCAGCACGCCGACCACGGCGTACTTGGAGATCCGGGGCAGCGGGGGAGGCGGCGGCGGGGTGTACCCCTCGTCCGGGTCGTCGGGCAGGTCCGCGCCGAACGTGTCCAGCCCGTCCAGCAGCGAGGGCTCGTCCTGCCGGCCCCCGCCGACGGAGACGCCCGAGACGTCGGCGGCCCAGGGCAACCGGCGTACGTCGGTGGCCGTGGCGCCCTCGTCCGCGCCGGCCCGGCCAGTCGTCGCGTCCGGGCTCGGCCGGGCCGGGTCGTCGTCGATGTCCTCGGCGGCGGGCCACGGGGTCGCCCCCGCGGCGGGAGAGGCGTGGAAGGCGGCCACGATCCGTGCCCACTCGGCCTCCACGTCCGGCTCGTCGCGGGGCTGCTCGGCGGGGGTCTCCTCGGCCAGTTGGCTGAGGTAGTCGCGGGCCGTGGTCAGGTGGGAGCGGTCCACGTAGAGCCGGTCCACCGGCCGGGCCGGGACGGTGGTGGTGCGGGTGACCGGGTTCAGGTCGGCCGAGGGCTGGAGGTAGGCGGCGATGCCGCCGGCGGCCAGCACGTCGAGCAGGTGCTCGCCGACGCGGGGGTCCACGTCACCGGCGACGGCGTACTCGCTCGCGTCGAGCCCGTTGTCCCGCCGCCCCCGGCGGGCCCCACCCGCTGACACCGGACAACCTCCTCATCGCACCTGCCGGTGCGAATCCTCATGGCACCTTCCGGTGCGTCGCTCGTACGCCGTGCCCTGAATCGTGACACGTCGGGGCCCGGTTCCGGGAGTGCGTTGTGGCGTGCCGCTCCCGGTTCGTAGGCTCACACCTCGACAGTCCCCGCTCGCCGACGGCACCCGCGCGGGCCGCCGGGCGCGCCCCGTGGGCCCGGCACGGCCCCGGCCGCGGTGGCGTCGCCGCCACCTCTCGGGAAGGACACCGGTGCTGTACTGGCTGATGAAGTACATCATCCTCGGCCCGCTGCTGAGGCTGATCTTCCGCCCACAGGTCGAGGGGCTGCAGCACGTCCCCGACACGGGGCCGGTCATCCTGGCGAGCAATCACCTCTCCTTCTCCGACTCGATCTTCACCCCGCTGGTCGTCAAGCGAAAAGTCACATTCATCGCCAAAGCCGAGTACTTCACCGGTAAGGGGATCAAGGGCTGGCTGACGAAGATGTTCTTCGTCGGCTCCGGCACCATCCCCGTGGACCGCTCCGGCGGCCGGGCCGCGCAGGCGGCGCTGGACACCCAGCTGCGGGTGCTGCGGGCCGGCGGCATCGCCGGGATCTACCCGGAGGGCACCCGCTCGCCCGACGGCCGGCTCTACCGGGGCAAGACCGGGGTGGCCCGGCTGGCGCTGGAGAGCGGCGCCCCGGTCGTCCCCGTGGTGATGCTCAACCTCGACGAGATCCAGCCGCCCGGCAAACTGATCCCGAAGGTCGAGCGGGTCCGGATCCGCTTCGGCGCGCCGCTGGACTTCTCCCGGTACGCGGGGCTGGCGGCCGACCGGTTCGTCGAGCGCGCCGTCACCGACGAGATCATGTACGAGCTGATGGAGCTGTCCGGGCGCGAGTACGTCGACGTCTACGCCCAGAAGGTCAAGAACTCCCAGCCCGCCGAACCGCCCCCGCGCCAGCCCGTCGCCGTCTGAGGGCCGTTCACCCCGCCTCGGCGAGCCGCAGCAGCCCGGGGGCGCGGTTGCGGGCCGCGAACTCGCGTACCTCGGTCAGCGCCTCGGCCGCGGCCCGCGGGTCCACCTCGCGCAGCGTCGGCACGGCGAGGGCGGTCGCGATCATGTGATCGGTGGCGTCGCCCATCCGCCGGTAGCTCCGGGCCGCCGCCCGGAACAGCTCGGCGGCGGTCGCGGCGTCGCCGGCCGAGCGGGCCAGCGTCGCCTCCACCGCCTGCCCGGCGGCCCGCGCCCAGGGCGTCGTCCGGGGCGCGTGGGCCAGCAGGTCCCGGACCAGCCGGGCCGCCTCGTCGCCCAGCACCACGGCGACGTGTCCGACCGCCGGAACCCACTCGGCGAACGGGATCATCCGGGTCTTGCGCCAGTCGTCGTCCAGCTCGGTCAGCAGCCGCAGCGCCTCCTCGGCGCGCCCCTGCACCGCGCGGCAGAGCGCGGCGTGGGCCAGCGTCGAGCGCAGCACCCGGTGGAAGCCGGACCGCCGGGCCGCCGCCACCGCCCGCGCCACCTGGTCGGTCCCGGCACCCTGCTCCGGGGCGTCCGGTGCCGGTCCGGCCGCCGGGCGGCCCGCCGCCGGCTGCTCGGCCGTCGCCGGCTCCGGCTCCTCACGCAGCGTTCGCATCCAGCCGGACACGGCGACGATGTGCAGGTCCCACTCGGCGGTCGGTCGCCGGGTCGACTCGGCGACCAGTGCCGACGCCGGCCCCCACTCCCCGGCGTAGTACGCCCGGGCCCACTGGTCCTCGAAGCTCGTCGCCAGGCTGTGCTCCCCGCCGAGGTCCAGCGACTGTTGCTCGTCCACCAGCCGGGCCGAGCCGGCCAGGTCGCCCTCCTCCTGCAACGCCCAGGCCAGGTTGTGCACCGCCCGCCGGCGGCTGGTCAGCCGCTCCACCCGGCAGTGCTCGGTGATCTCCGTCAGCTCGGCGTACGCCTCGGCCATGCCGCACAGGTAGCGGGCGACGGCGAGGGTGATCCGGGCGCTCGCGCTGACCTCGTGCAGCTGGAGCCGTTCGGCCATGGCGGCCGCCGCCCGGGCCGCCGCGCACGCCGGTTCGGTCTCGGCGTTGAGCATGTGCACCCGGGCGAGCTCCAGCAGGGCCCCCGCCTTCTCCTCCGTGTCGGGCAGGTCGGCGTAGATGCCGATCGCCCGGTCCAGGCAGCGCAGCGTCTCGGCGCGGTCCGCCCGGCTCCAGGCGGCGGTGGCCAGCAGCGTCCACGCCCGGGCCGCGCCCGTCCGCTCCCCGGCCGCGCCCAGCCGCTCGGCCAGCCGGGTCAACGTGTCCGTCCCGCCGTCGACCAGGAACGCGTCGCCGTCGCGGTAGAACGCCAGCTCGGCCTGAAACAGCTCCAGCGCGGCGTCGGGTTCGCCGGCCAGGGCCAGCGCCCGACCCACCAGCGTGGCGGCGGTGTCCAGCGCGTGCAGCGCGTACGCCCGCCGGGCGGCGCGGTGCAGGGCGGCGCGGGCCGCCGGGGCGTACGGGCCGGTGTCGAGGCCGACCGTCCGGGCGATCTCGTGCGCCGCCCAGCGGTGGTTGGCCAGCACCTCCACGAGGTCGTGCTGCCGGCCGTCGCTCACCTGCTCCAGCCAGTCCGCGGTGCGTTGGTGGCGCAGCACCCGCTCGGCCCGGGGCAGCCGCTGGTAGCAGACGTCCCGCACCAGGATGTGCCGGAACCGGTACTCCTGCTGGCCGGGCAGGGTCGAGCTCGGCTGCTCGTACACCAGGTCCCGGCGTTGCAGCCGGTCCAGCGCCCGCTCGACCCACTCCACCGGCCGGCCCAGCGCGGTGGCCACCGGCCCCGGCCAGAACTGCACGCCGACCACGGCCGCGGCCTGGAGCACGGCCCGGTCGGACGCGTCGAGCAGGTCGAGCCGGTTGGAGATGACCGCCTGCACCGTCCGGGGCATGCCGGAGGCGCCGGCGGGGTCGGGGTGTCCGGCCGCCCCGGGGGCGCCGAGCAGCCCGCCGTCGAGCAGCATCCGGGCGTACTCCTGGGCGTAGAGCGGGTTGCCGTCGGCGAACTCGATCAGCGGCGCCCGGGACTCCGGCGGCAGCGCGGCCTGCCCGAGCAGCAGCGAGTACAGGGTGTCGATGTCGTCGTCGTGCATCGGCGGCACGGAGATCGACATCGTTCCGCTGATCGTCCCGGTCCACGCCGGGTGCCGCTCCCGAAGCTCGGGTCGGGCGGTGGCCACCACCAGCAGCGGCACCCCCCGCGCCGCCGCGCCCAACTGCTCGACGAAGGTGAGCATGGCCTGGTCGGCCCAGTGCATGTCCTCGAACACCAGCACCGTCGGCCCGGCCGCGGCGAGGCTGAGCAGGAACCGCCGCCAGGACGCCTCGGTCTCGCCCGGGGTGAGCCGCTCGCCGGGCAGGCCGATCAGCGGGCCGAGCGAGTCGGCCAGCCGTACGGCGTGCGGGTCGGCCAGCGCGCCCAGGCGCTGCCGCAGCCGGTCGCGGAACGCCACCGGGTCGTCGACGTCCGGCACGCCGACCCACGCCCGCACGATGTCGGCGAGCGCGGCGTACGTGACGTTCTCGCCGAACGGCGGGCACTGCCCGACCAGCCAGGTCACCGGCGGCCCGGGCAGGCTGGCGGCGTGCCGGGCCAGCTCCCGCAGCAGCCGGCTCTTGCCCACCCCGGCGGGGCCGAAGACGGTGACCAGTTGGGAGGTGCGCTCGTTCACCGCCCGGTGCAGGGCGTTGACCAGCAGGCCGCGCTCGTGCTCCCGGTTGACCATCGGCGTCAGCTCGGCGGCGCTCAGGTCCCGCTGCGGCAGGGCGCGGACGGCCAGCCAGATCCGGCTGACCGTGGAGCGGCCCCGCAGGGTGACCGGCGGCCGGTCGGCGTACTCCATGTCGTGTCGGGTGGCGGCCCAGGTGCTCTCGTCGACCACCACCCCGCCCGGGGGCGCCAGGGACTGCAACCGGGAGGCGGTGTTCACCACGTCGCCCGTGACGAACCCCTGCCCGCCGTCGCGGGCGGCGGCGAGGTCGACCAGCGCCTCGCCGGTGGCGATCCCGACCCGGAACCCGAGCGGCGGGTGCGGGCCGGCGGGCTGGCGGGCGAGGTTGCGCTGCAGCTCCAGCCCCGCCCGGACGCAGCGCAGCGCGTCGTTGTCGGTGGCCACCGGTGCCCCGAACAGCGCCATGACCGCGTCGCCGATGTACTTCTCGACCACCCCGCCGTACTGGTGCACCAGCCGGCGCACCGTCGCGAAGTAGCGCTGCTGGAGGCCGCGCGCCTGCTCCGGGTCGGCCCGCTCCGCGTATGTCGTGAAGTCGACGATGTCGACGAACAGCACGCTGACCTGCCGGCGGTCCTCCTGCACCGCGACGGGCCGGTCGCGCAGGGGCTGCCCGCAGCTGGTGCAGAAGTTGGCCTCGGCCCCGTTCGGATGCCCGCAGTGCGCGCATCCGCGGGTCAATGCCTGACCGCAGCCGCCGCAGAAGCGGTCGTCCGGACCGGCTTCGCGTGAGCAGTGTCCACACTTGAGGTCGATGGTCGGCTCCAGAGCGCGAGGTCAACCGAGTATCCCGCCGCCGCCGCTGAGTCGGCTACCCGATAACCGGGCGGTCCCTGCGGCTGATCGGGCGAGGGCTAACCTTCCACTCAGGAAATGCATCGTCAGGAGAGTGCCGTGCACGTACGACTGTCCGCCGAGTGGACGGACCAGCGGGGGACCGTGTGGGCCCCGGGCGACACGGTTGACGTCGACGCCGTCACTCTCGCCTCACTGGAGGAGCTAGGCATGGTAGAGACCCCGGACGGCCAGGGCACCGCCCCGGCCGAGGGCACGAGCACGACCACCACGACGACGGACACGACCGACCCGAAGAAGATCGGTCCCGGCCCGGGCGCGCCGCCGGCGGACGACTCGGGCAACTGAGCGGTCGCTGGACGACGAACGGGGCCGGTGGGTACGCCCACCGGCCCCGTTCGTCGTCCCGTCCCGGCCGTCCCCGCTTCGTCGATCATGACCTTGACGGCGACTCCGCTCGCCGTCGTCACCGCCAAGTCCATGCCCGACCCGACCCGACCCGACCCGACCCGGGGCGGGGCGGGGCGGGGGTCGGAGGCGGGAGTCAGCGGTCGTTCATGCCCGCGCGGCGGCGCAGCGCCGCCACGTCGGTGACCACGATCCGGCGGCCCTCCGTCCGCAGCCAGCCCCGGCTGGCGAAGGACCCGATGGCCTGGTTGACGCTCTGCCGGGAACCGCCGGCCATCTCCGCGAGCTGGCTCTGGTTCAGCTCGATGGTGATCATCGGCGCCTGGCTCTCGCCGGCCAGCCGGACCAGCGTCTTGGCGACCCGACCGGGCAGGTCCAGGAAGACGTGGTCGGCGTTCTGCTCCGTCAGCCGGCGGATCAGGCCGCCGAGCGACCGCATCACGGCGTCGAGGATGCGCGGGTTGGAGTGCACCAGCTCCATGAAGGCGGGGCGGGACAGCGCGAGCGCGGCGCAGTCCTCGATCGCCTCGGCCGACGCCGAGCGGGTGGAGGCGTCCAGGAGGGAGACCTCGCCGAGCACGTCCGGCGGTCGGATCACCGTCAGCACCGCCCGCTCCCCGGTCGGGGCCGTGCGGAACACGGCCACCGCACCCCGGCGCAGCACGATGAGCGACTCGCCCGGGTCGTTCTCGACGAAGAGCAGTTGGCCCTTGCGGTACGTGCGCGGCACCGCCGCCGCGATCTCCCGCTGGCGCACCTCCGGCTCGAGTCCGGCGAACATCTCGACGCCCGTGAGCGCGTCACCAGGCTCCGGCAGGCGAACCTCCACGGCCCAACCCCTCCCCGGTCAAGGATCACAACTCGCAGCCGGGTGAACCTGACAGCCCCCGGTACGAGGTTCTGAACCGGCTCGGCGTCCGGTAGCGGTACACATCAGATCATGACTGCCCGGTGGCGTGCTGTACACCCCTGGAGACACTTCCGTGACAGTCGCGACCTGCGGCGGAGGGCGTCGGCCGGCGCGCGGCGAGGCCCCGGCCGACGGTGGGTGGCCCCGGTGGGCGAGGATGGCGGGTGATGGTCTACCGCTACTTCTACGACTGCGAGTTCGTCGAGGACGGACGCACGGTCGACCTCGTGTCGATCGGCGTCGTCGACGAGAACGGGCGCGAGTTCTACGCCGTGTCCACGGAGTTCGACGACTCCCGCGCCGTGCCCTGGGTGCGGCGCAACGTCCTGGACAAGCTCCCCTCGCCGGCCGACCGGTCCTGGCGGTCGCGGGAGCGCATCCGCGACGACCTCTACGAGTTCCTGGTCGAGCCGATCCGCGGTCGGCCGGACGAGGAGCTGGAGCTGTGGGCCTGGTACGCGGCGTACGACCATGTCGTGCTGGCCCAGCTGTGGGGGGCGATGCCGGCGCTGCCCCGGGAGATCCCGCGGTTCACCAAGGAGCTGCGGCAACTCTGGGACGACCGGGGCCGGCCGAGGCTGCCGCAGGCCGCGGCGGCCCGGCACGACGCCCTGGTCGACGCCCGGCACAACCTCGCCCGCTGGCGCGCGATGACCGCCCGCTGACGTCGGCCCGCCGTCGGGAGGTTTGACCCGATCCCTCCCGGGCACCGGATCGACGTCCAGCCGATCGAGGGGTATCCCGATGAGCAGTGAGCGGGCCCGCGCCGCCGACGCCCGGCGCCGGGTCACCGAGCTGGTCCGCGCCGCCCGGACCTGCGTGCTGGTCACCTTCGGGCTCGACGGGCGGCTGACCGGCCGGCCGATGGCGCTGCAGGGGACGGAGTTCGACGGCGTCTCCTCCGTCGCGTTCTGGGCGGCGCCGGACGGCCCCCGGGTGGACCTGCTCGACCCGGACGCGGGGCCGGTCCTCCAGCGGCGGCCGAGGCCCGGGGAGAACCGCGAGGCGGGATTCTGAGCAGTGGGCGACCGCCCGGGGCGCGCGGGCGGCGTGCCGGCGCGGCGGCTACAGTGCGCACTGACGGCCCGCCCCGGGCCGGCAACGACGCCGATGGTCTGATCTGACAATATCCTGGGGCAAATCGGGCTTTACCTGATGCTCAGGAGGTCGAGCAGATCATGCGTATCGGCGTGCTCACCGGCGGCGGCGACTGCCCGGGTCTGAATGCGGTAATCCGGGCGGTGGTCCGCAAGGGCGTCGCCAGCTACGGCCACGAGTTCGTGGGATTCCAGGACGGCTGGAAGGGTCCGCTGGAGGGCCTGTCCAAGCCTCTGGGTATCGCCGAGGTGCGGGGCATCCTGCCGCGGGGCGGCACGATCCTCGGCTCCTCCCGGACCAACCCGTTCAAGATCGAGAACGGTGTCGAGCGGATCAAGGACAATCTCGCCGCGCAGGGCGTGGACGCGCTGATCGCGATCGGCGGCGAGGACACCCTCGGCGTCGCCACCAAGCTGCACGAGCTGGGCGTCCACGTCATCGGCGTGCCGAAGACGATCGACAACGATCTCGGCGCGACCGACTACACGTTCGGCTTCGACACCGCCGTGAACATCGCCATGGAGGCGATCGACCGGCTGCACACCACCGCGGAGAGCCACCACCGCACCCTGGTCGTTGAGGTGATGGGCCGGCACGCCGGCTGGATCGCCCTGCACGCCGGCCTGGCCGGCGGCGCCAACGTCATCCTGCTGCCGGAGCGGCAGTTCGACGTCGACCAGGTCGCCGGCTACGTCGAGAAGCGCTTCCAGCACCAGTACGCCCCGATCGTCGTGGTCGCCGAGGGCGCCCAGCCGCTGGACGGCCAGATGGTGCTGCACAACCAGGAGCTGGACGCGTTCGGCCACGTCCGCCTCGGCGGCATCGGCCAGTGGCTGGCCGAGCAGCTGGAGGCGAAGACCGGCAAGGAGGCGCGGACGGTCGTGCTGGGCCACATCCAGCGCGGCGGCACCCCGACCGCCTTCGACCGGGTGCTCGCCACCCGCCTCGGCCTGCACGCCATCGACGCGGCGCACGAGGGCGACTGGGGCAAGATGGTCGCCATGCAGAGCACGGACATCGTCCGGGTTCCGCTGGCCGAGGCGACCCGCGAGCTGAAGACCGTGCCGCTGGAGCGGTACGCCGAGGCCGAGGTCTTCTTCGGCAGCTGACCGACGGCGGCGGCGAGGCGGCCCCGAGCGGTCCGCCGCGCCGCGCCCGAACCCGGAAGGGGTACGGCGGAAATGTCACCCGCAGTCCACACGGTCGCGGTGATCGGGGCCGGCAAGATCGGCGAGCTGGTGCTCTCCGGGCTGCTCCGCTCCGGCTGGCCGGCGGAGCGGCTGCTCGCCACCGCGCGGCGGCCCAGCCGCGCCGAGGAGCTGGCCGCCCGGTACGGCGTACGGGTGGTGGACAACCTCGCCGCGGTGGACGAGGCGGAGGTGCTCGCCATCTCGGTCAAGCCCCAGGACGCGGCCGGGTTGCTGGACGAGATCGGTCCCAAGGTGCCGGCCGACAAGCTCGTGATCTCGCTCTGTGCCGGCCTGCCGACCACCTTCTTCAGCCGCCGGCTGCCGGCGGGCACCCCGGTGGTCCGGGTGATGACCAACACCCCGGCCCTGGTCGACGAGGCGATGAGCGCCATCTCGGCCGGCGTCCACGCGACCGGGGCGCACCTGGCGCTCGCCGAGGAGATGTTCAAGCCGCTCGGCGCCACGATCCGGGTCCCCGAGTCCCAGCAGGACGCGGTGACCGCCCTCTCCGGGTCCGGGCCGGCGTACTTCTACCTGCTGGTCGAGGCCATGATCGACGCGGGGATCCTGCTCGGTCTGCCCCGCCAGGTGGCTCACGAGCTGATCGTGCAGACCGCGATCGGCTCGGCGGTCATGCTGCGCGACTCCGGCGAGCATCCGGTCAAGCTGCGCGAGGCGGTCACCTCGCCGGCCGGCACCACCATCTCCGCGGTGCGGGAGCTGGAGAACCACGGCGTCCGCGCCGCCATGCTCGCCGCGCTGGAGGCCGCGCGCGACCGCGCCCGCGAGCTGGCCGCCCAGTCCGGCTGATCCGGCGTACGCGGCGACTCCGCGTCGCACGTTGCCGTGTCGCGCGGTCAGGGATGCGTACACCTTCGCGGATGTTGTGGCGTGCCGCCGCCGGGAGGGCGCAACTTCCGCGAAGTTGTGGCGTCCCGGCGCGGGGGCGTCGCGTTCCCGCCGGGTGGCCCATACTGGCGCGGTGTTCACGCTCGCCCAGGCCCGTCACCTCGTGGCCACCCTGCACCCGCGCATCGACGAGCTGATCCGGCTCCGGGCCGACCTGACCGAGCTGCGCGCAGACCTGGCCGGCGGGCGACCGAGCCCGCTCGGCGGCCTGGCCGAGGGCAAGGGCCTGGAGGCGCGGCTGCACGCGGTCGTCGAGGAGCTGCGCGAGCACGACATCCAGATCAAGGGCCTCGCCCCGGTGCTGCTCGACCTCCCCGGCGAGCGCGACGGCCGTCCGGTGCTGTGGTGCTGGCTGGAGGGGGACGCCGACGTGAGCTGGTACCACCGGGCCGACTGCGGCTTCGCCGGCCGCCGCCGGGTGTGAAGAGGGCTCGGCGCCTCCGGTAGAGCTCACATCCCGTTTCCCGGGACGCGGCGGCGCCGGGTACCGTCTGCGGTCGTGATCCAGGTGCGTCGCGCGGTCGTCGGGGACGCGGCCGAGATCGTCCGGCTGCGCGGTGTGATGCTGGGGTCGACGGACGGGGTCGAGCCCGAGCCGGGGCCGTGGCAGGACGCCGCCCGGCGGACGCTGCGCGAGCGGCTGGCCGAGCCGCAGGACGCGATGGGCGTCTTCGTCGTCGACAAGCCGGACCGGCCGGGGGAACTGGCCGCCTGCGCGGTCGGGACGATCGACCGCCGGCTCGGCGGCCCGACCAATCCCACCGGCCTGACCGGGTACGTCTACAACGTGGTCACCGAGGCGGGGTACCGGCGGCGGGGATACTCGCGGGCGTGCCTGGAGGCGCTGCTGGGGTGGTTCGCCGCGCGCGGGGTGCGGAAGATCGACCTGCGGGCGTCGGCGGAGGGGGAGCCGCTGTACCGGTTGCTCGGCTTCGTGGCCACCTCCGGCCCGACGATGCGCCTGACCCTCCCACCGGCCGACTGACTCCGGTCCCGGCCGCGAGCGGCCCTCCCGGCGCGGGCCGCGGGGACTATCGTCGCCTCAGTGAGCGATCTCGACGATCCCGCGCCGATGGACCTCGTCGGCTATGCGCGGCGCGTGCGCGACGGGCCGTGCTTCGTCTGCGCCTTCCTGGCGGGCGAACCAGGTTACGAGCACGTGTTGTTGTACGACGATGGCGCCCACGTCGCGTTCCTCAACCGCTATCCCACGCTGCCCGGGTACGCGCTCGTCGCACCGCGGCGGCATGTGGAGGACGTGGTGGGCGACCTGACGCCGACCGAGTACCTGGCCATGCAGGCCGTGGTACACAGGATCGCCCGAGCCGTCGCCGAGGCGCTCCAGCCCGAACGCACCTATCTGCTCTCGCTGGGCAGCATGCGGGGCAATGCCCATGTGCACTGGCACGTCGCGCCGCTGCCACCCGGGGTGCCGTACGAACGGCAGCAGTATCACGCTCTCATGGCCGAGAACGGCGTCCTGCGGTACTCGCAGAAGGAGCTCGAGGAGCTCAGCGTACGTGTTCGTGCCGCCCTGGATCAGCTCGGCGAGGACGAGGCGTCGTGAGGAGCCGCGTCCGCCAGGCTCTGCGCCCAGCGCCGCATCCCGGACTCGGCAGCGGTCAGACAGTACCGGCGGAACAGTTCCCGACTCCGGTCTCGAAGGATGCCGCCGACCACCTGCGGAGCGGCGAGCCAGGGCGCGTCGGCACCCGGCCGCCAGTGCGCTGCGATCCCCGCGCCGCCGTCGCCGGGTGATTCCAACGCGTAGTAGACCTCGCTCACGCCCAGGGTCATCGCCGCCCCGAGGCACATCACGCAGGGCTCCAGGTTCACCGCCAACCGCAGGCGCCCTTGTCGTCGACCCCAGCCCAGCGCCTCGTCCGCCGCTGTCATCGCCAACAGGTCGGCGTGCACCAGTCGGCGGCCCCGCGACTTCTCCTGGGTGAACGCTCGGCCGACGATCTCCTCTCCGAGGACGACGACGGCGCCGATGGGGAGTTCTCCAGCCACCAGCCCCGCCTCGGCGACCTCCAACGCGGCGGCGACCATCTCGACCGGTGTCACACGCCGAACCTAACGAGCGACACCCTGAAGGGCCACCACGGCCTGCGCTCCCCGTGCTACCGCCGGGACGGCGACCGGAAGCAGGTCGGCGCACTGGCGCACAGCCGCCGTCCCGTCGTACGTGGCGAGCTCCGTCGGCACGTGGGCGCGCATCCGGGGCAGCTCCACAGTGTCCCGTCACCACACCCTCCCTCGGGCGCCGTTCGCCTTTCGTGACTCTGGACGGATAGGCGCCGATACGCCCGTATCCGCCCCTACCGAATATCGGTGATCTTCCATGGGGGACGCATATAGTGATATCTATCTCGCACCAACACTTCCCACCCCAGGAGTGCGACGTGCGGAAATCCCGTCTCGTTACCCTCGCCGTGAGCCTCGCGGCCTCCGTCGGCGCCACGTTCGCGCTGGCCGTCCCCGCCCAGGCGGCCGCCACCGACCGCTACGTCGCGCTCGGCGACTCGTACGCCTCCGGCGTCGGCGCCGACAACTACACCTCCGAGAGCGGCGCCTGCCAGCGCAGCAACAACGCGTACCCAGCGCTGTACAACACCAACATCAGGCCCGCCTCGTACCGCTCGGTCGCCTGCTCCGGCGCGACCACCACGGACGTGATCAACAACCAGCTCTCCGCGCTGTCCTCGACCACCACGCTGGTCAGCATCACCATCGGCGGCAACGACGTCGGCTTCGCCAACATCATGACCACCTGCGTCCTGTACGGCGAGACCGAGTGCGTCGCCGCGGTGCAGGCCGCGGAGAACAAGGCCCGGGCCGAGCTGCCCGGCAAGCTGGCCAACGTCTACAACGGAATCAAGACCCGCGCACCGTCGGCGCGCGTGGTGGTCGTCGGCTACCCGGTCTTCTACCAGCTCGGCACCTTCTGTGTCGGGCTCAGCGCCACCTCCCGCGCGAAGATCAACGAGGGCATCAACCTGGTGGACGACATCATCCGGACCGCCGCCACCTCGGCCGGCTTCAAGTTCGCCGACGTCCGGTCGATCTTCGTCGGCCACCAGCTGTGCAGCTACGGCGAGAAGTGGCTGCACGCCCTGAACTACCTGAACATCGGCATCTCGTACCACCCGACCGCGGCCGGCCAGGCCGGCGGGTACTACCCGGTCTTCCGCTCCGTCGCGGGCTGACCGGGCCGGCCTCGCGCCGGTGACCGCCGGGGCCGCGCCGCCTAACTCAGGCCGGCAGGGCCTTCTCGACCGCCGGGGCCGCGCCGCCTAACTCAGGCCGGCAGGGCCTTCTCGACCGCCGCGCGCAGGTCCGGGTCCTCCGGCGGTACGGGCGGGGCGAACCGGGCCGCCACCGTGCCGTCCGGGGCGACCAGGAACTTCTCGAAGTTCCACCGCACGTTGCCGGTGTGGCCCTCGGCGTCCGGGGTGGACACCAGCTCCGCGTAGAGCGGGTGCCGGTTCGGGCCGTTGACGTCGACCTTCTCCGTCAGCGGGAAGGTCACGCCGTAGTTGACCTGGCAGAACTCGCCGATCTCGGCGGGGGTGCCCGGCTCCTGGCCGGCGAACTGGTTGCACGGCACGCCGAGCACCACCAGGCCCCGGTCGGAGTACGCGTCGTGCAGGGCCTGGAGGCCGGCGTACTGCCGGGTGAGGACGCACCGGGAGGCCACGTTCACCACCAGCAGCGCCCTGCCCCGGTACGCGCCGAGGTCCGCCGGACCACCGGTCAGGGCGTCGATCTCGATGTCGAAGACGGTCATGGGCCGAGGCTACCCACCGGTGCCGGCCGGCGGTCGGATCCGAGCGTTCACAAAGATCGACGTATGTACATCTTGACGAAGTGGTGACGACGTGAGTAGCGTCTCAGCAATCCTTTTGGAAAGTTTCCTAACTATTGGGGGAGGTGCCACATGAAGAGATCGCTCCGCCGGGCCCTCTGGGCCGGCGCCGTGGTCGCCGTGACCGTCGCGGCGGTCCCGATGGCCTCGGCGTTCGGCGCCGGAAGTGTGACCGCCGCGTTCACCAAGGTGCAGGACTGGGGGACCGGCCACGAGACGCGGGTGACCGTCACCAACGGCTCCAGCGCCAGCGTCGACACCTGGCGCATCGAGTTCGACCTGCCGTCCGGCACCACCATCGGCAGTTTCTGGGACGCCGACGTCACCAGCAGCGGCAACCACTACGTCGCCGTCAAGAAGAGCTGGGCCGGCCCGCTCGCCCCCGGGGCGACGTTCAGCTGGGGCTACAACGGCACCGGGGCGTACAAGGCGCCGCTGAACTGCACGATCAACGGCGCGCCGTGCGGCGGCGGCACCCCGCCGCCCACCACGACCCCGCCGCCCACGACCACCCCGCCCCCCACGAGCCCGCCGCCCAGCGGCGACAAGAAGGTCGTCGGCTACTTCGCCGAGTGGGGCGTCTACGCCCGCAACTACCACGTCAAGAACATCCACACCAGCGGCTCGGCGGCCAAGCTGACCCACATCATGTACGCCTTCGGCAACACCACGGGCGGCCGGTGCGCCATCGGTGACAGCTACGCGGACTACGAGAAGGCGTACACGGCGGCGGACAGCGTCGACGGCGTCGCGGACACCTGGGACCAGCCGCTGCGCGGCAGCTTCAACCAGCTGCGCAAGCTCAAGCGGATGTACCCGCACCTGAAGGTCGTCTGGTCCTTCGGCGGCTGGACCTGGTCCAGCGGCTTCACCCAGGCCGCGCAGAACCCGGCCGCGTTCGCCGACAGCTGCTACCGGCTGGTCGAGGACCCGCGCTGGGCGGACGTCTTCGACGGCATCGACATCGACTGGGAGTACCCCAACGCGTGCGGCCTGCAGTGCGACAGCAGCGGCCCGAACGCGTTCAAGAACGTGGTCAGCGCGCTGCGCTCCCGGTTCGGCTCCTCGGCGCTGGTCACCGCGGCGATCACCGCCGACGGCAGCAGCGGCGGCAAGATCGACGCCACCGACTACGCGGGCGCCGCGGCGAACCTGAACTGGTTCATGGTCATGGCGTACGACTACTTCGGCGCCTTCAACCCGCAGGGCCCGACCGCCCCGCACTCGCCGCTCACCTCGTACGCCGGCATCCCGCAGCAGGGCTTCTGGGCGGACGCGGCGATCCAGAAGCTCAAGGGCAAGGGCATCCCGGCGAGCAAGCTGCTGCTCGGCATCGGCTTCTACGGCCGGGGCTGGACCGGCGTGACCCAGAGCACCCCGGGCGGCACCGCCACTGGCCCGGCCCCAGGCACCTACGAGGCCGGGTTCGAGGACTACAAGGTGCTCAAGAACACCTGCCCGGCCACCGGCACGGTCGGCGGCACCGCGTACGCCAAGTGCGGCAGCAACTGGTGGGGCTACGACACCCCCGCCACCATCGGCGGCAAGATGACGTACGCGAAGAACCAGGGCCTCGGCGGCGCGTTCGTCTGGGAACTCTCCGGTGACACGAGCAACGGCGAGCTGATCGGCGCCATCAGGGGCGGCCTCGGCTGAGTCCTCGGGGCGCGGGGAGGGACCAGGGTGTGGTCCCTCCCCGCATCCTCGTGCGAGGAGGGCCCTGTTGGCGCCCGCCCGACCCGCGCGGCGCACGGCCGGCCCGGGTGCGCGGCCCGGCCGGGGCGATGTGACAGACTCGCGGATCGGCACGTGATGCTGCCGGAGTCGAGGGGAGGGACCGATGGGCGTGACGCACTCCAGGACGGCGCTCGCCGCGACGCTCGCGATCCTGCCGTTCGCCCTGTTCGGCTGCGGGATCGTCGGCGGCGGCGAGGAGGAGATCCCGCCGGGACGGGCGCCCGCCGAGGAGGCCGCCGCGAAGTCCCGGGAGCGGGTGCAGGCGTACCTCGACGCGATGATCGCGAAGGACGTCGCCGCGGGGCGGAGCCAGCTCTGCGCCCCGCTGCAGGAGGCGTTCGACGCCGCCGCCACCGGTCCGAACGGCGACTTCGCCGACCACTTCGCCGTGTCGGGCGCCACGATCACCGACGTCCGCCCCGGGCAGCGGGGGCAGGAGGTCAGCACCTCGATCACCGTCACCGCCGGCTCGCGCGAGGCAACCCGACCACTGCTGTTCACCGTCACCCGCAGCGGCGCCGACTGGTGCGTCTCCGCGGAGGCGCCGGGCGGCCACACCCCCACCCCGGAGCCGTCGGTCACCCCCTGACGCGGGGCGGCCTGCCCGTGGCCGTGGTCACACCAGGTATCTCCCAACTGCCGGAACCGTCCCCCTCGCCGCTCGGGTCGGTCCGCTGTCGCCGTACGCTTTCTGTCATGCGCCAAGAGTGGCACCAGCTGAGCCATCCGGCGGTGGGCAGCCGCACGCTGCAGACCAGCCGGCCGACCGTCGACTCCGCCGAGGACGCCGCCCTCGGCCTGGACCGCTGGCGGGAGCTGCCCCGCGCGCAGACCCCGCCGTGGCCGGACCCGGCCGTCGTCGCCGAGGTCTGCAAGGTGCTCGACACCGTGCCGTCGGTGGTGGCCCCCTACGAGGTCGACCAGCTCCGCGAGCGGCTCGCGCTGGTCTGCGAGGGCAAGGCGTTCCTGCTCCAGGGCGGCGACTGCGCGGAGACCTTCGCCGACAACACCGAGAGCCACCTGCTCGCCAACGCCCGCACCCTGCTCCAGATGGCCATCGTGCTGACGTACGGCGCGTCCCTGCCGGTGGTCAAGGTCGCCCGGGTGGCCGGGCAGTACACCAAGCCCCGGTCGCTGCCGACCGACGCGCGCGGGCTGCCGGCCTACCGCGGCGACCTGATCAATTCGCTGGAGGCCACGCCGGAGGCCCGGGTCGCCGACCCGCAGCGCATGATCCGCGCGTACGCCAACTCGGCCGCCGCGATGAACATGCTCCGGGCGTACCTGGCCGGCGGGCTCGCCGACCTGCACGCCGTGCACGACTGGAACAAGGGATTCGTCAAGAACTCCCCGGCCGGCGAGCGCTACGAGGCCATCGCCCGGGAGATCGACCGGGCGCTGGCGTTCATCCGGGCCTGCGGCATGACCCAGGACGAGGCGCTGCGCACCGTCACCCTCTACTGCTCCCACGAGGCCCTCGCCCTGGAGTACGACCGGGCGCTCACCCGGGTCTCCGCCAACCGCGCGTACGGGCTGTCCGGGCACTTCCTCTGGATCGGCGAGCGGACCCGGCAGATCGACGGGGCCCACATCGACTACATCTCCCGGATCGCCAACCCGATCGGCGTGAAGCTCGGCCCGACCACCACGCCGGACGAGGCGATCGAGCTGTGCGAGAAGCTCAACCCGGACAACGTCCCCGGCCGGCTCACCCTGATCAGCCGGATGGGCAACCACCGCGTCCGCGACGCCCTGCCGCCCATCGTGGCCAAGGTCGCCGCCGCCGGGGCGAAGGTGGTCTGGCAGTGCGACCCGATGCACGGCAACACCCACGAGTCCTCCAACGGCTACAAGACCCGGCACTTCGACCGGATCGTCGACGAGGTGCTCGGCTACTTCGAGGTGCACCGCGCGCTGGAGACCCACCCGGGCGGCCTGCACGTCGAGCTGACCGGCGAGGACGTCACCGAGTGCCTCGGCGGCGCCCAGGGCATCGCGGACCTGGACCTGCCCGACCGGTACGAGACCGCCTGCGACCCGCGGCTGAACACCCAGCAGTCCCTGGAGCTGGCTTTCCTGGTGGCGGAGATGCTCCGTGGCTGACGCGAGGAGTGAGCTTGCGAGCCCCGCAGTCGGCGGCCGAAGGGACAACTGTGGCTGACGCGAGGAGTGAGCTTGCGAGCCCCGCAGTCGGCGGCCGAAGGGACAACTGTGGCTGACGCGAGGAGTGAGCTTGCGAGCCCCGCAGTCGGCGGCCGAAGGGACAACTGTGGCTGACTTCGTCGATCTTCGTTCGGACACCGTGACCCGGCCCACGGCCGGGATGCGCGAGGCGATGGCCGCGGCCGAGGTCGGCGACGACGTCTACGGCGAGGACCCGACGGTCAACGCCCTCGAGGCCGAGGTCGCCGCGCTGTTCGGGCACGAGGCGGCGCTGTTCGCCCCGACCGGCTCGATGGCCAACCAGATCGCCCTGCAGCTGGTGGTGCCGCCCGGCGACGAGCTGCTCTGCGACGCCGACGCGCACGTCGTCACGTACGAGATCGGCGCGGCGGCGGCGTACGGTGGCATCTCGTCGCGGACGTGGCCGGCGGTCGGCGCGGACATCGACCCCGACGTGGTCGCCGCGATGATCCGCCCGGACGGCTACTTCGCGGTGCCCACCCGGGCGATCGCCGTCGAGCAGACCCACAACCGGGGCGGCGGTGGGGTGATCCCCCTGTCCACCCTCCGCGAGCTGCGGCGCGTCGCCGACGACGCCGGGCTGGCGGTGCACTGCGACGGTGCCCGGATCTGGCACGCGCACGTCGCCGACGGGGTGCCGCTGGCCGAGTACGGCCGGCTGTTCGACACCCTGTCGGTCTGCCTGTCCAAGGGCCTGGGCGCGCCGGTCGGGTCGCTCGTGGTGGGCAGCACGGAGAAGATCGCCCGCGCGCGCATGATCCGCAAGCGGTTGGGCGGCGGGATGCGCCAGGCCGGTGTCCTCGCCGCCGCCGGCCGGTACGCCCTCGCGCACCACGTCGAGCGGCTCGCCGAGGACCACGCGAAGGCGGCCCGGCTGGCCGAGGCGGTCGCCCCGTACGGGGTGCTCGCCACCGTCGTGCGCACGAACGTGGTGCCGCTGGACCTGACCAAGTGCCCGCTGGACGCACGTGCCCTGGCCGCCGCCGCGCGGGAGGAGGGCGTGCTGATCTCGGTGCTCGGCCCGCGTACCGCCCGCCTGGTCACGCACATGGACGTCGACGACGTGGCCGTGGCCCGCGCGGCGACCGCCCTGGCCCGCATCCTGCGCGGCTGACCCCACCCGCCCGTTGGCGGCTGACCCCGCCCGCCCCCAGCTGCCGGTTGACCAAGAGGTTTGCGTCACGATCCGCCGGCCGCGACGACGCAACTCTCTTGATCACCGGGGCGAGCCGGGTTGATCACCGGGGCGAGCCGGTGAGCCCGGGCGAGCCGGTGAGTCCGAGCGGGTCAGGCCGGCCGGGGGTGGGGCGCGTGGGTGGCGGGGTCAGGGGCGCAGGCGACGGAGGGTCGCGATGTCCTCGGCGTGACCCTCGTGCTTCTCCGTCGGCGTCTCCACGACGACCGGGACGCCCGCCGTGGCCGGGTGGGCCATCAGCTCGGCGAACGCGGGCTCGCCGATCAGGCCCTTGCCGATGTTCTCGTGCCGGTCCCGGGTCGAGCCGCACAGGTCCTTCGAGTCGTTGGCGTGCACCAGCCGCAGCCTGCCCTCGCCCACGGTGGCGACCAGCGCGTCCAGGCAGGCCGTCATGCCGCCCTCGGCGGCGAGGTCGTGCCCGGCGGCCCAGGCGTGGCAGGTGTCGAAGCACACCCCGAGCCCGGGGTGGCGGTCCACGGCGTCCAGGTACGGGCCGAGGTGCTCCACCCGGGAGGCCAGCGACCGGCCGCCGCCCGCGCTCGGCTCCACCAGCAGCATCGGGCCGTCCGTCGCGGCGGCGCTGTCCAGCAGCGGCAGCAGGGCCTCGCGTACCTGCCGCATGGCCGCCTCGGCGTGGCCGGCGTCGACGGCGCTGCCGGCGTGGAACACCACCCCCTGCGCGCCGATCGCCGCGCCCCGGCGCAGCGCGTGCGCCAGCGTCTGCGCCGACCGCTCGACCGTGGCGGGAGTGGGGGAGCCGAGGTTCACCAGCAGCGACGCGTGGATGAACACGGGCACCCCGCGCTCGGCGCAGCCGTCGCGGAACAGCAGGTCCTGCGCCGGGTCGCCGGGCGGCAGCGCCCAGCCGCGCGAGTTGGAGACGTAGACCTGGACCACCTCGGAGGCGGCGGCGTCGACGTACGGCAGGGCGGCCTTCGCCAGCCCGCCCGAGGTGGGGGTGTGCGACCCGACGGGCCGGTGCTGCGGTGCGGAAACCGGCATGTCAGAGGCACCCGATGGTGACGGCGGTGCCCGGCGGCACCGAGGTGTTCTCCCCGGGGCTCTGGAACCGGACGATGCCGTTGGGGTTGAACTGCACGGTCACCGGGAAGCCCTGCGCCTCCAGCTGCTGCTTGGCCTGCGGGCACGGCAGGTCCACCACCCGGGGCACGACCACCTGCGGCGGGCCCTTGCTGACGTCCAGCTTGACCTGGGCGCCCTTCTCCACGCCGGCCCCGTCCGCCGGGCTCTGCGCGAGCACCTCGTCCTTCGGCTTGTCGGAGTCCTTGTACGTCTCCACCGGCACCAGGCCGAGTTGGCCCAGGATCGCCCGCGCCTCGTTGACGTTCCTGCCGACCAGGCTCGGCACGGTGATCGGGGCCTTGCCCTTGCTGAGGATGACCGTGACCTTCGTACCCGGCCGTACCTCGGCCCCGACCTTCGGGTCGGTGTCCACCACCACGCCCTCGGGCAGGTTGTCGTCGTAGCGCGGGCTGCCCTTGGTCACCACCAGCTTGAGGTCGACCAGGTCGGCCTCGGCCAGCGCGAACTCCTTGCCGACCACGTCGGGCAGCGGGAACCGCTCGGGGCCGAGCGAGAGGGTGAGGGTGATCTCGCCGCCCTTGAGGATCCGGCCGGCGGGCTTCGGGTCCTGCGCCACCACGCCGTCGCGGGGGATCTTCTCGTCGTAGCGGGGCTCGGCGTACCGGAGGGTGAACCCGCCCCGGGTGGCCTGCGCCTGCGCCTCAGCCTTGGTCAGGGTGACCAGCTCCGGGGCGACCGTGTACCGGCCCACCCCGAACCACCAGCCGGTGAGCGCGACGACCAGGGCGAGGACCACCCCGGCGGCGATCACGCCCATGCGGCCCCGCGTGCCCGCCGTGATCAGCGTACGCAGCGCGGCGAGCCGTTCGACGAGGTCGCCGCCCTGCGGCCCGGCCCGGCGGCGGTGCGGCTGCTGGCCCTGCTCGGGCAGTCGGGCCCAGGCGGGCCGCTCGGCCGGGCGGACCGCGGCGACCACCATGGTCGGCTGCGCCATCGGGGCGACCTCGTCGGCCACGGGGCGCAGCACGGCGGTGTGGGTGTTCTGGTTGCCCAGGTCGTCCCGGGCCACCTGCACCTCGGCCAGCAGGGCGCCGGCGTCGGTGGGCCGGGCGCCCGGGTCGCGCCGGGTGGCCCGGGCGACGAGGTCGTCGAGCATCCGGGGCAGCCCGGGCACCAGCGTCGAGGGGGCCGGCACGTCCCGGTCGACGTGCTGCCAGGCGACGTCCACCGGCCGGCCCTCGTCGTACGGGACCCGGCCCGTGAGCATCTCGAACAGCACGATGCCGGCCGAGTAGACGTCGCTGCGCGGGTCGGCGTGCCCGTCGGTGACCAGCTCCGGCGCGACGTACGCCACGGTGGCCATGAGCTGGTTGCCCGACTCGTCCTCCGCGCTCGCCTCCACCGCCCGGGCCAGCCCGAAGTCGGCCACCTTGACCACGCTGTCGACCAGGTTGGCGACGCCGCCGGTGGGCGCCTCGGCGACCAGCACGTTCTCCGGCTTGACGTCCCGGTGCACCAGGCCGGACCGGTGCGCGGCGGCGATCGCGGCGAGCATCTGCTCGGCGATGGCCAGCGCCTCGTCCGGGTTCAGCCGGCGCCGCTCGGTCAGCACGTCGCGCAGCGTCCGGCCGCGCACGTACTCCATCACCAGGTACGGCAGGCCCGCGTGCGTGCCCTGGTCGTAGACCGCCACCACGTTCGGGTGGGTCAGCCGGGCGATCGTCTTCGCCTCGTCGGTGAACCGCTCCAGGAACCCGGCCGTCCGGGCCTGCGCCTCCGGCGCCTGGGTCGGATGAATGATCTTGACCGCGACGGTGCGCTCCAGGCGCTCGTCGGTGGCGGTGTACACGGTCGCCATGCCGCCGCGGGCCACGCGACCGCGAATGCGGTAGCGCCCGTCGATCAGCGAGCCCAGCAACGTGTCGGCGACCTGTGTGTCCATCGGCAGGCAGTCTATGTGTCGGTAGGGTGAGGGTTGAACAGGATGCTACAGGCGAGGCTCCGGCAGCCCTGACACCGCGCTCCGCCGGGGTCCCGGCGTGCCGACGCCGAGCCGGGACGGGGGCGCCGCCGGGCGGGCGTACGGGGCGAGCGGGGACACCGCGCCGGTGCTCACCGCCGGGGGTGCGCTCGCCGTCCCCGTCGGCGGCGTGGCAGGGTGATCGGGTGACCGAATCCGTACCCGATCAGGCCGCCTCCGGCGCCGAGCCACCCTCCCAGGCCGCCTCCGGCGCCGAGCCACCCTCCCAGGCCGCCTCCGGCGCCGAGCCACCCTCCCAGGCCGCCTCCGGCGCCGAGCCACCCTCCCAGGCCGCCTCCGGCGCCGAGCCACCCTCCCCGGCCGCCTCCGGCGCCGAGCCACCCTCCCCGGCCGCCTCCGGCGCCACGCTGCCCGGTCCGGCCGACCCTGCCGGTTGGCTGACCCTGCCGGACGTCGCCGAGCGCCTCGAACTGTCGATCAGCAAGGTCCACCAGATGATCCGGGACCGCGAGCTGCTCGCCGTCCGGCGCGACGGCGTCCGCCGGGTTCCCGCCGACCTGGTGGCCAACCGCACCGTGCTCAAGCACCTGCCCGGCGTGCTCAACCTGCTCGCCGACGCCGGCTACGACGACGAGGCCGCGCTGCGCTGGCTCTACGAGCCGGACGACACCCTGCCGGGCACCCCGGCCGCCGCACTCGGCGGCGACCAGGCCCGCGAGGTCAAGCGCCGCGCCCAGGCCCTCGGCTTCTGACACCCACCCCACCCGCTCCACCCCCCCTCCACCCGCCCACTCCACCCACCCGCGCGCCCGCCCCGCCGGCCTCACCCGCGCCCCCGCCAGGCCGCGGTGATCATGGAGTTGGCGGTGCGACACGCCGTGGCGGGCACCGCTAACCCCATGATCACCGCGGCAGAGCGGGGAAGCAGAGCGGGAAGTGCAGAGCGGAAAGGCAGCCGGTGAGGTGGGGTGGGGGCGCCCGGTGGGGTGGGCCTGGTGGGTCAGTCCGTGCGGCGGGTGGCGGCGATGGCGAGGTCGACCAGGGCCTGGCGGGCCTCGGTCTCCAGGTCCACGGCGGCCAGGGCGGCCAGCGCCGTGTCGGTCAGCGTGGCGATCCGCTCCTCGGTACGGGCCAGCGCCCCGGTCGAGGCGATCAGCTCCCGCAGCCGGGTCACCCCGTCCTCGTCCAGCCCCTGGTCGCCGAGCCGCCCCAGCAGCAGTTCCCGGCCCGCGTCGTCGCTCGCCTCCACGGCCGCCGCGACCAGGTACGTCCGCTTCCCCTCGCGCAGGTCGTCCCCGGCCGGCTTGCCGGTCTGGGCCGGGTCGCCGAACACCCCCAGCACGTCGTCCCGTAGCTGGAACGCCTCGCCCAGCGGCAGCCCGTACGCCGAGTAGGCGGCCCGGATCTCCAGGGGCGCGTCGGCCAGCGCCGCGCCGAGCAGCAGCGGGCGCTCGACGGTGTACTTGGCCGACTTGTAGCGGGCCACCTTGCCGGCGCGCTCGACCGAGGTGTCGCCGGTGACCTGGGTGAGCACGTCGAGGTACTGCCCGACGGTGACCTCGGTGCGCATCTCGTCGAAGACCGGCCGGGCCCGCGCCACGGTGCGCGGGTCCAGCCCGGTCGAGTGCAGCAGCTCGTCGGACCAGACCAGGCAGAGGTCGCCGAGCAGGATCGCCGCCGCGTCCCCGAACCCGTCGGCGTCACCGCACCAGCCGGCCCCCCGGTGCCGGGCGGCGAACCGCCGGTGTACCGCCGGCTCGCCCCGCCGGGTGTCCGAGCGGTCCATCAGGTCGTCGTGCATCAGCGCGCTGGCCTGCACGAACTCCAGCGCGGCGAGGGCGCTGACCACCTGGTCCGAGTCGATCCCGCCCGCGCCCCGGTATCCCCAGTACGCGAAGGCCGGCCGCAGCCGCTTGCCGCCCCGCAGCACGAACGCCTCGATGGCCTCCGCCACGGGCACCAGCGCGTCGTCGACGTCCGCCATCCAGGTTCGCTGGCCGGCCAGGAAGTCGGTGAGGGCCTTGTCGACCCGCTGCCGGAGGCCGGCACGGTCGACGGGGGATACGGGAGCAGCGTGGGTCACGCCACGACGCTAGCGAATCGCCTGTGGGAGCGGCACCAGCGGTCCCTGGCGCGCCGCCGCCCCGCCGCCCGAGGGGACCGGAGCGCGACCGCTGGTCAGCGGGTGGCCGCGGGCGGTGATCGGCGGGTCGTCCGGGGGCGGGCGGGACGCGTCGGGCGGGGCGTTCCGGCGGGGCGGGGCAGGTACCGGGCCGCGGCGGCGGCCAGGGCGGCGTGCCGGCGTACCGCGGGCTCGCCGGCGTGCCGGGCCAGCCGGCGGCGCACCTCGGCGAGCTGGCCGGCGGCCCGGGGCGAGCCGGCGCGGATCGCGTCCAGCAGCGCGGCCTCGGCCACCGCGCAGGCCTGCTCCACGTTCCCGAGTTGGAGGTGGCCGCGGGCCAGCCAGCCGCCGTAGAGCGCGGCGCCGCGCGGCCGGCCGGGCCGGCGGGCGGCGGCCAGCAGGGGCTCGGCCGGTCGGGGCCGGCCCAGCGCGACCAGTGTCCGCCCGGTCATCGCGGCCAGCTCCGGCCCGTCGAGCCAGTACAGCCAGGGCGGCTCCCGGGCCGGCTCGACGGCCTCGGCGACCCGGTCGGCCGCGGCCAGCGCCCGCCCGGCCGCCTCGGCGCGGCCGTCGAGGGCCGCCGCCAGCGCCACCCGGTGCAGCAGCAGCGCCCGCAGTCCGGGGCTGGCCGACCGCCGGGCGCCGGCGTAGCCGGTCCGGGCCAGCACCAGGGCGCCGTACGGGTCGCCGGCGCAGGCCAGCAGGTGGCTCGCCGCGCCGAGGACGTGCCCGCCGAACGCCGGGTCGCCGGCCGCCGCCGCGGCCCGCAGCCCCAGCCGGTACGCGTCGAGGCCGCCCGCCGGGTGGCCGGCGTCGGCGGCGAGCCAGCCGGCCAGCTGGGCCGACTCGGCCAGCACCGGCAGCAGCCGGCGGCGGGCGGCCGGGCCGGCCCCGGACAGCTCCCGCACCGCCCGCCCGAGCCGGTACGCCCCGTACCCGGCCAGGTCGGCGCCCCCGGCCAGGTCGTCGAGCCGGCGCAGCTCCGCCACCGTCGGTACGCCCCCGGGCGGGTCGGCCGCCCCGCCGGGCGGGTGTAGACCCGTGGGCTGTGCGGCCGGCGGCGGGACGATCAGCAGCGGTCCGCGCGGATCGGTCAGCCAGCGCCGGGCCAGGGCGAGCAGCGCCGAGCGGGAGCGCGAGCCGGGGCGGACGACCCGCGGGGGCTCCGGGCGGCTGTGCGCGGCGGCCCCGGACAGCAGCCCCACCGGCACGTCGAGGACGACGGCCAGCCAGCCCAGCCAGAAGTCGCCGGGCACCCGGAGCTGCCGCTCCCAGCGGGATATCTCGTGCCGGGTGAGGGTGGGCACGCCGGCGGCGGCGCACAGCCGCGCGGCGAGGCGCTGCTGACTCCAGCCGAGCGCCAGCCGGAGCCGGGCCAGCAACGGCCCGAGCGGCTGCGGGCCGGGGGGCGGGGACGGGGTCATCGGTCCTCCGACGGGATCGGGGCGGTGGCGGCGCCGCACGCCCGACGGGCGGACCGGTGCGCCGCCGGTCGGTGCTGACCCCCGCGCGTGCCCCCGGGGACCGGCCGGCCCCACCCGCGCTGACACCTGTCTACCCCCGGGGTACGACATTCCGGCCGTCGCGCCGCCCCAGCCGGTGCACCGTACCCGACGAGCAGAAATAGCCATTCGCTCGCATCGGGAGGGCAAACAGCTATTTCTGTTCAGTGCTATTTTGTCTGCGGGATGCCTACCTCGCAGTCGAACACTTGCGACCAGAAGTTCACCAGGGTTCTGACGCTGCCCGAGTGGATCACGCTACGCGCGTCAGCCTTTACGATCCAGGCGGAGCCGTCCGGGAATACGAACGCCCATCCGACCAGTTCGGGGCCGTTTTTCAAGACCAGGGCGACGGGAACCTCATCGACTGGAATCACCGGCAAATCTGCTAGTTCTGAGATCATCGGTAGCGCTCCGGTCGTGGGTTGAGGCACTTCATCGCCTGACTTGACCGCCACAGCCCGGCCCGGGTCATCAGAGGTCGGTCCTGCGGCAGAGGTCGCGGACGCACTGCTACGGTAGTACCTGTCTATTCAACCTGTCCAGACAGGCGCGCGTAGTCGCGCAGGAATCAGGAGCCTCAGGAAGATCGGGAGTAGCGTGGCGGGCGTGCCTACCCCGCACTCGGGAGCAGCCCGCTACAGGCGGGTTGCGGAAGAGCTACGTCGTCGGATCATGTCCGGCGTGATTCCAGCTGGTTCCCTGCTGCCCAGCGAATCGACGCTGATGACTGAGTTCTCTGTCGCCAGGGGCACTGTGCGCGAAGCCCTGGCACTGCTGCGGGCAGAGGGCCTGATCGCCTCCGAGAAGGGAAGGGGCAGCTACGTCCGTCCGGTGATGCCCGTACGGCGGCTTGGCTCGGACCGGTACCGGGCGGAGCTTGAGCAGGTCCGCAGCGGTGAGCTGAGTACGTCGTTCACGACCGATCAGCAGGTGGCGTGGAGCGCCTTCAGCCTCGACAAGGAGTTCAGGGAAACTGCGGCCGCGGACGCCCTGGCCGAGTTGTTTCGCGTCACGCCAGGCACGATGCTGCTGGAGCGGCGGTTCGTCTTCCGTACACACGGCGCGCCGCAGCAGATGTCCAGCTCCTACCTGCTGTTGGACATGGTTGCCGGCACGCCGGTGGCCGACCCTGCCAACGAGCCCTGGCCCGGAGGTAACACCTCGCAGCTTCACTCGCTCGGCTACACCATCACCGGCGTGCGCGAGCAGGTGCGGGCACGGATGCCGATACCCGACGAGGTGGCGACTCTGCATGTGCCCGGCGGCGTTCCCGTTGTGGTCATCACCCGGCAGACGTTCGTCGGAGATCGGGTGGTGGAGGTAGCCGAGATCACCATTCCGGCCGACAGGGTGAGTCTGGACTACATGATCGACCTGACCTGAACTTCAACCCGAAGGTTGGGCGACCTATGGGAATCCACGACCAACCGTGGGGGCGGTGGAGAGGCGGTCGCGACAGGTGGGAAGGTTCTGGGTATGGGGCCCGCCGGCCGCTAGAGTTCTTCCGTGGCGCTCGGTCTTCCCTCGGTCCTCCCCAACTCGCAGCCCGCGATCGGGGAGCTGGTGCGCGACCGCCAGCCGACCTTCTCGTTCGAGTTCTTCCCCCCGAAGACGCCCCAGGGCGAGCGGCTGCTCTGGCAGTCGATCCGCGAGCTGGAGTCGCTGCGCCCGTCGTTCGTCTCGATCACCTACGGCGCCGGCGGGTCGACCCGGGACACCACGGTCGCGGTGACCGAGCGGGTCGCCACCGAGACGACGCTGCTGCCCATGGCGCACCTCACCGCGGTCAACCACTCCGTCGCCGAGCTGCGCAACGTCATCGGCCGGCTGGCCGGCGTCGGGGTGCGCAACGTGCTGGCGGTGCGCGGCGACCCCCCGGGCGACCCGGGCGGGGAGTGGGTCCGCCATCCCGAGGGCGTGCTCCACGCCGACGAGTTGGTGCGGCTGGTCCGCGAGGCCGGTGACTTCAGCGTCGGGGTGGCCGCCTTCCCGTACAAGCACCCGCGCTCGCCCGACGTGGCCAGCGACACGGCGCACTTCGTCCGCAAGTGCCGGGCAGGGGCCGACTTCGCGATCACCCAGATGTTCTTCGACGCCGACGACTACCTGCGGCTGCGGGACCGGGTGGCGGCCGCCGGCTGCGACACCCCGATCCTGGCCGGCGTCATGCCGGTGACGCAGCTGGGCACCATCGAGCGGTCCGTGCAGCTGTCCGGGGCGCCCTTCCCGCCGGCCCTGGCCGCGCGGTTCGAGGCGGTCGCCGACGACCCGGAGGCCGTCCGCCGGCTCGGCATCGAGCAGGCCGCCCAGATGTGCCGACGGCTGCTGGACGAGGGCGTGCCCGGGATCCACTTCATCACCCTCAACCGGTCCACCGCGACGCGGGAGGTCTGGCAGCAGCTGGAGGTCGGCGCGCGGGTGTGACCCCCGGGCGCGACACCTGCGGGCCGGTGCGACGGTTGATCCGTGGTGGGCACTCAGCTGAACTGGGACCAGTACGCGGCGGTGTGGGCGCGGCTGCACGGGGGCTTCGATCCCCGGGCGGCGGCCCCCGTGGTGCGCGCCTGGCTGCGCTTCGCCTACCACGTCGGGTACGTGCTGGGCCGGCTGCGGGTCACCCCCACGGCGGTCACCGTGGCGGGCGTGCTGCTCTGCCTCTGCGTGCCGCTGTTCGCCGTGCGGCCGGGTAACGGGCCGGTGATCGCGGCGCTGTTCGTGCTGGTCGCCGCGGTGGCCGACAGCGTCGACGGCGCGTTGGCGGTGGCCACCAATCGCACCACGCGGCTCGGCTACGTCTACGACTCCCTGGCGGACCGGCTCGGCGAGGCCGCCTGGCTGGTCGCGTTCTGGCTGGTGGGCGCGCCGGGCGCGCTGGTCGCCGCCGCGGGCGGGCTGTCCTGGCTGCACGAGTACGTCCGGGCCCGGGCGGTGTCGGCGGGGATGCGGGAGATCGGGGCGGTGACCGTGGGGGAGCGCCCGACCCGGGTCTGCGTGGCCCTGGTCGGGCTGCTGCTGGCGGGGCTGACCGGGCTGATCGCCCCGGACCTGGCCGCCGGCACCATCACCATGGCCACCGCCGTGTGGGTGCTGCTGGCCGGCTTCGGCCTGGGGCAGCTCCTCTCCGCCGTCCGCCGCGCCCTGCTCGCCGCCGGCTGACCCCGCCGCCAACGCGCCGCCGTCGGCTGGCCCCGCCGCCAACGCGCCGCCGCCAGACGCGCCCGACAGCCCGGGGCCTGACTGCCCTTACTCCCAGGCCGGGCCGATCTCGTCGGCGACGATCTGGGCCGACAGGGCGACCATCGGCAGGCCGCCGCCCGGGTGCGTGGACCCGCCGACCAGCCACAGCCCCGCCGCCGGCCCCCGGTTGGCGGGGCGGAGCAGACCGCCCGCGGTGCCGTGGATCGCCCCGCCGGGCGCGCCGGCGTCGGCGTGCAGGTCGGCCGGCGTACGGACCTCGCGGAACAGCAACCGGTCCCGCACGTCCACGCCCCGCTCGGCGAGCACGTCGAGGATCCGGTCGGCGTACGCCTCGGTCAGCCCCGGCCGGCGCCAGTCCACCGCCCCGGCGGCGGTGCCGTGGCGGGCGGCGTTGACCAGTACGAACCACGCCTCGTGCCCGTCGGGGCGGACCGCCGGGTCGTCGGCGACGGTGACGAACACGGTCGGGTCGGCCGCCGGGCGGGCCCGCACCCCGCGCCCCGGGTCGCCGAAGACCGCGTCGAACTCGGCGTCGGTGCCGCGCGGGAAGAACACGTTGTGGTGGGCCAGCCCGGAGTCGCCGGACACGCCGAGCAGCAGCACGAAGCCGGCGAGGCTGCGGTCGGTGAGCGCGGCCAGCCGGCGCGGGCTGGGCAGCAGGTCCCGGTAGACGGTCAGCGCGTCCGCGTTGGCCACCACCACGTCGGCGGGGACGGGCGCGGCGGCGCTGGCGAGGCGTACCCCGTGGACCCGGCCGCCCGCGGCGTCGATCCGCGTCACCTCGGCGCCGGTCCGCACGACCACGCCCAGGTCGAGGCAGCGGGTCAGCAACGCGTCGGCGAGGGTGCCCAGCCCGCCGCGCAGGTACCAGCCGCCGAAGGTCAGCTCGGCGTACGGGACGGCGACCAGCGCGGCGGGGGCGCGGCGCGGGTCGGCGCCGGTGTACGTGGCGTACCGGTCCAGCAGCATCCGCAGTCGGGGGTCGGACAGGTGCCGGCGGCCCAGCCCGCGCAGCGTCCGGCCGGGGGCGATCGCGGCCAGGTCGCCCAGCCGCCAGGCCAGCGTGGCCAGGTCCAGCGGGGAGCCGACGGGGCGGCGCAGCACGTCGGAGTGGGAGGCGTCCCAGACCCGGGCGGCGCGGCGCCACAGCCGCTGCCAGTCCGCCGCCGCGCGGTCGCCGAACGCGGCGCCGATCCGGGCGGCGAACTCGGCCGGGTCGGCGCAGGAGTCCAGGGCGGGGCCGCCGCCGGGGAAGACGTGCCGGACGATCGGGTCCAGCGGCGCCAGGTCGAGGTACTCGTCGAGCTTCGCCCCGGTGGCCTCGAACAGCTCGTGGAAGACCTCGGGCAGGGTGAGCAGGCTCGGCCCGGTGTCGAACCGGAACGTCCCGGCGGGGGTGTCGCGTTCGTACCGGCCGAGCTTGCCGCCGACGGTGTCGGCCCGCTCGAAGACGGTCACCTCGTGCCCGGTGGCGGCCAACCGGGCGGCGGCGGCCAGGCCACCCACTCCGGCGCCGACGACCACGATCCGCGCCATTGCCCGCCCCTCCCTAGCCGACCGGACGGCCCCGCCAGGACAGGCGGTGCCGCTTCCGCAGATGGTACGACCGCAGGGTCAGCCAGCCGAGGACCGCGACCGACACGGGGTGGGCGAGCGCGTCGGGCCACCACCGGCCGCCGGTCGCCCGGGCGGCGACGATCCGCCCGGCCACCCCGAGCAGGTAGCCGCCGCACGCCGTCGCGGCCACCGCCGGGGCGCCGGCCAGCAGGGCTACCGTGGCCAGCAGCGGGGGAGCGGCGTACAGCAGGAGCAGCAGCGCCACCACGGCCGCCGCCGCGCCCGGGTGGCCGAAGGTCGCCCACAGCGACTTCGAGTAGCCGTCGCGCAGCGCCGGCCAGTCCGCGTACATCCGGCAGGCGGCCAGCCGCGAGGCGTCGGCCAGGGCGATCCGGCCGCCCGCGCGCTTGACGGCCCGGGCCAGCTCGACGTCCTCCAGGATCCTCCCGCGCACGGCCGCGTGCCCGCCGGCGGCGGCGTAGCCGGCCCGGTCCGCCACCAGGAACTGCCCGCCCGCCGCGGCCAGCGACGGCCGCCGCGAGCGCTCCATCGCCCGCAGCGGCAGGAAGGTCAGCCACAGCCACTGCAGCAGCGGCTGCACCAGCCGCTCGGCCGCCGTCGCCACCACGATCCGGGGGTACGGCGACAGCAGCGCCACCCGCGCGGCGCGCAGCTCGGCCACCGCCGCCGCCACCGCGTACGGGGCGAGCACCACGTCGGCGTCGACGAACACCAGCGCGGTGGCCGCCGGGTCGGCCCGGGCGGCGAGCTGGTGGCAGGCGTACGGCTTGCCCAGCCAGCCCGGTGGCGGGGCGGCCCCGGTGAGCAGGGTGACCCGGGGGTCGTCGCCGGCCACCGCGCGGACCACGTCGGCGGTGCCGTCGGTCGAGCCGTCGTCGAGCACCACGATCCGCAGCCGGGGCACGCCCCGCTGGGCGAGCAGCGCCCGCAGGCACGGGGTGACCCGGGCGGCCTCGTCGCGCAGCGGCAGCAGCACCGCGACGGCCTCGGCGACCTCGACCGGGCCGGCGGCCGGCCGGCGCAGCCACCGGGTGGCGTTGACCCAGGTGTGGCCGGTGAGCGCGGCGACCGCCGCCAGCAGGAACAGGGCCGCGGTCATGCCGTGGCGTCGGCCGGGCGCCGCCGCTGCCGCCCGCGGCCCAGGGACAGGGCCAGCGGCACGGCGGCCACGGCCATGCCGGCCGCGCCCCAGGCCGCCGAGGCGGGCAGGTCGAGGAAGACCGCGTGGGCCAGCACGCTGGAGGCGTACGTCCACAGGTAGAGCGCGAACATCGGAGTGTCCCGCCCGTCGGCGCGGTCGACGGTCGGCCCCGCGAGGGGGCGCAGCGCCGCCGCCAGCAGCACCGCGAACAGCAGCCAGCCCAGGTAGTTGCTGACCGGGACGCCGGGCAGCCCGGGCAGCGCCGGGGTGGCGTCCCGCCAGGCCCAGTAGCCCTCGGCGACCATCTGCGGGTCGAGGAAGAGGTCCCAGGCGGCCAGCCCGACCGCGGCCAGCGCCACCCGGTGCGGCCCGGGCGGGGCGAGCCGGGCCGCGACGAGCCACGCCGGCCAGGCCATCCACGTCCAGGCCAGGGGGATGACCAGCGGCACCCCGGCGAGCTTCGGTCCCAGCTCACCGGAGTAGTCGTAGCCGCCGAACGGGAAGCCGGTGGCCACCCCGAGCGCCTCGATCGCGAAGCCGCCGCCGGTGGCCACCGCGACCAGCGCCCCGGCCGGCCGTACGCCCCGGGCCAGCAGCGCGTGGCCCACCGACAGCACGTACCCCAGCAGCACGGTGGCCACGGTCAGCCGGGCCCGGGTGGCGCCGGCGGTGAGCGGGTAGCAGATCTGGGCGAGGACCAGCATGCCCAGCAGCGCCCAGGGCAGCCCGCGCCGGATCACGGCGCCCCCGGCCTCGCGGCCGACGCTCACGGCGCCCCCGGCGGCCGGCCCGGTGCCAGGTCGGGCCGGTGCCCGGCGGCGGACGCCGCGGGGGTGGCCGGGGTGAGCGGCAGGTCCCGGCCGAGGATGCCGAAGGGGCGCTCGTCGCCGGGGAAGTGGAAGTGGCGCAGCACGTCGACGAAGCCGAACCGGCGGTACAGCCGCCAGGCGCGGGACCGCTGCTCGTCGGCCTCGGGCGTGGACAGCAGCGTGGTGCTGCCCGGCGCCACGGTGAGCAGGGCGGTGAGCTGCCGGGTGCCCAGGCCGTGCCCCTGCGCGGGCGGCCGGACGTGCAGCTCGACCACCTCGAAGCAGTCGGTCAGCCAGCGCCGCCGGGCCTCGCCGTCCAGCGCCCGGTGCACCTGGTCGTGCCACCACTGCCCGGGGGTGCCCAGGTAGCCGTACCCGAAGCCGGCCAGGTGGCCCTCGGTGGTGAGGGCGGCGACGGCGCGGAAGCCGGGGCGGCGGACGTGGGTGGCGATGTAGCCGCGGCGGGCGTCCAGGAGGTCCGTGCGGTAGTTCATCGCCTCGCCGTAGACGGCCACCACGTCGTCCAGCCGCCGGACCAGGTCGTCCGGCGTCCAGCGCACCAGCCTCATCCCTGTCCACCCTTCGCCGTTCCTGTGTCGCCGTCGGCGACCGAATCGAGCCCTGTGTCGCCGTCGGCGACCGAATCGAGCCCCGCGTCGCCGTCGGCGACCGAATCGAGCCCCGCGTCGCCGTCGGCGACCGAATCGAGCCCCGCGTCGCCGTCGGCGACCCAACCGAGCACCGACCGGTCGCCGGCCACCCCGCGCACCTCGAACCGCGCGAAGAGTTCCTCCGCGTACCACCGCTCGGTGGGGGTGCGCGCGATCGCGGCCCGGTGCTCGGGGTGACGGTACGCGAACGCGACGAGGTCCGTGAGGTCCCGCCACACGCTGACCGTGCCCTGCCAGCCCAGCGGGGCCTCCCCGACGCCGAACCGGGCGAGCAGGCCGGGCGCGGTGGGCAGGGCGGCGGCCACCGGCGGGACGGCCCGCCAGAAGGTCACCGCCCGGCGGGCCCGCAGCCGGGCCCGGGTCAGCGCCAGCACCGGCCCGGCGACCCGGCCGCCGGACGGCTCGCCGAACGGGCGCCGCCCGGACCACTCGCCCCGGCTGGCCAGCGGCCGCAGGTCCACGCGGACGGACGAGCGGGCGATCCGGGCCCAGGAGCGGCCCACCGGCGACGCGGCGAAGCCGGCGGCGGCGGCCGGGGACTCCCAGACGACCAGCGCCGCCCAGCGGGTCAGGTCGGCGTCGCCGGGGCCGAAGCCGGTCCCCGTCCCGGTGCCGAGCAGCTTGCCGAACCGGACCCCGGGCGTGCGGCGCAGCCGCGCCGGGTGCGTCGCCATCCGGGCCAGCGCCCGGGGCAGGGCGGCCCGGGGGATCCGCCAGGCGTGCAGGGTGACCAGCTCGGGTATGCCGGTCACGCCACGTCGGCCGGGGCGCCGGCGGTGATCCGGAGCAGCTCCGCGTACGTGCTGGGGAAGACCGCCTGCGGCACCCCGCCGGCCGCCCACACCTCGTCGTACTCGTCGAGGGCGGTGTCGACGACGGTGCGCAGCGGCCGCGGGTGGCCCAGCGGGGCGACCCCGCCGATCACCTGACCGGTGTGCGCGCGGACGAACTCCGGGGTGGCCCGGCGCAGCCGGGTGACCCCGAGGGACGCGGCCAGGCCGGCGGTGTCCACCCGGTGTGCGCCGGAGGTGAGCACCAGCAGCGGCGCGTCGTCGGCGGCGAAGACGAGCGAGTTCGCGATGGCGCCGACGGGCACGCCGAGCGCCGCCGCCGCGGCGGCGGCGGTGTGTACCGCCTCGGGTAGCAGGCGGACCTCGGCGGGCCGGCCGGAGCCGTCCCGGGCGGCCGCGGCGGCGAGGGCCTCCTGTACCGCCCGTACGTTCGGGTGTGGCTGCATGCCGCCATTCTCGCCGCTCCCGGCTCACCGGCCGGCGCCGACCCGCGCGGTGGCGGGTTCCGGGCCAGCCGGCGGTGGCCCGGACCCGGCCGGCGGCGTCCACCAGCAGGGCGGCGTACCCGTCGAGGGCGGCCAGCCAGTCGAGCGCGTCCGCGCCCCGGGCGACCGCCGCGGTGGCGTACACGTCGGCCCAGAGCAGCTCGGGGCCGACCACGGTGACCGACTGGACGGCCTCGGCGGGCCGCCGGGCGTACGGGTCCACGATGTGCGCGCCGCGCCGGGCGGTGCCCGAGGTGGCCACCGCGCCGGCGACGCGCTCCAGCACGTCGAGCAGCTGTCCGGGGCGGTCCGGGTCCTCCACGCCGACCCGCCAGGCGGGCCGGCCCGGGGCGGCCCGCAGCAGCACGTCCCCGCCGGCGTTGAGGCAGACGTCGTGCTCGGCCAGGCCGGTCAGCCGCCGCGCGGCCCGCTCGACCGCCCAGCCCTTGACCAGTCCGGACGGGTCGAAGCCGGTGCCCCCGGCGGGCAGCGGCAGCCGCCGCGCGTCGAACCAGCCGCCGGTGCGCGCCCGGGCCGCCTCGCACAGCGCGAGCACCTCCCGCACCAGCGGGTCGGCGGTCGCCGGGTCCGGCGCCCGGCCGCCGAGCCGGCCGAGCACGCTGTCCGGCCGGTACGTGCTGAACACCCCGTCCGCCGTGCGCAGCTCGGCGAAGAACGCCTCCACCAGGGCGGCGACGGCGTCGTCGCGGACCCGGGGCCCGCGCAGGTGCACGCTCACCGGCAGCCCCATCACCTGCACCACCCAGGCCCGCCGGTCCAGCTCGCCGGTCGGCGTCGTCGTGCTCATCGTGCCCACCTCCGCTCTCTCAGCCCAGGTGCGCCGCGTCGATGGCGGCCTGGAGGGACTCCCGGTAGCCGTCGCTGGTGACGGTGGCCCCGGAGACGGTGTCGATCCGGGCGCTCTGCGCCGCGAGGGCCTGCTGCCGCAGGATCGGCACCGCGTACCCGTTGATCTGCCGGTCCCGGAAGTTGCCGTCCGGCACCTGGACGGCGGTGACCTCGGTGATCCTGCCGCCGGAGACGGTGATCCGGACCTGCACCGGGCCCCACCGGGTCTGCGCCACCGACCCGTCGACCTGCCGGTCACCGGTCGAGCCGGACCCGGTCGACGCCCCCGACCCGGTCGAGCCGGAGCCCGCGTCGGCGCTCCCGCCGCCGGAGCCCGTCCCGGCGGCGAACGTGCCGGCCCCGCCGCCCGCCCCCATCGTGCTGGTCCGGTAGCCGAACAGCAGCACCAGCGCCGCCACGGTGGACAGCAGCCAGAGCGTGATGCGTCGCATCCGTACTCCTCCTCGCGCCTGTTACCAGGCGAAACGTTCGTGGTGGATGTGCTCGTCGGGCACCCCGGCGGCCCGGGTCGCGGCCTGCGCCGCGTCGACCCAGCCGTCCGGGCCGCAGAGGAAGACGTCGTGCCCGGCGATGTCGGGCGAGAGCCGGCGCAGGGCCTCGACGTCGGTCAGTTCGGCGGCGTGCCGGGGCAGCCAGGACGGCCGGTCGGCCCGGGGGCCGACCAGGTGGTGCACGACCACCCCGCGCTCGGCCGCGAGCCGGTCCAGTTCCGCGCGGAAGGCCAGCTCCTGCGGGGTACGCGCGCGGTAGAGCAGCACCGCCCGGCCCGGGGCGTACGGCAGCTCCCAGAGCAGGGCCAGCAGCGGGGTGATCCCGACCCCGCAGGCGAGCAGGGTCACCCCGCCGCCGCGCCAGTGCTCCCCGGTCAGCCGCCCGTACGGCCCCTCGAGCAGGACCCGGGTGCCGGGGCGCAGGGCGGCCACCCGCGCGCTGCCGTCCCCGAGGTCCTTCACGGTGATCCGCATCAGGTCCTCCGACGGCGGCGCGGACAGCGAGTACGGGTGGGCCCGGGACCAGCCGGGGCCGTCCAGGAACCGCCAGAGGAAGAACTGTCCCGCCCGCGCCGGCAGCCGGTGCAGGTGCCGGCCGCGCAACCAGACGGAGGTCACCCCGGGCGCCTCGGGCACCACCGTGGCCACCTCGACCCGGTGCCGCAGGCTGCGCCAGGCCGGCAGCCCCAGCCGGAACGCCAGCACGCTGCCCAGCGCCAGCAGGTACACGGTCCACCAGTACGCCCGGGCGGCGGGCGAGGAGACGAAGTCGGCGCCCGTCCAGAGCTGGTGCGGCAGCGCGAGCCCGACGCCCAGGTACGCGTACAGGTGCAGCAGGTGCCACGACTCGTAGCGCAGCCGGCGGCGGGCCGCCCGGATCGAGGTGACCACCACCAGCGTCAGTAGTGCCAGCGCGGCGGTGGCCAGCAGCATCCCCGGGTACCCGCTGACCAGCAGCCAGAACTGGGCGACGACGCCCTCCCGGGCCGTGCCGGCGTACCCGAGGGTGGTCAGCGCGACGTGGGCGAGCAGCAGGTGGAACGAGGCGAAGCCGACCAGCCGGTGCCAGCGGACGATCCGGTCCTGGCCGAAGCGGCGCTCGACCAGCGGCACCCGGGCCATCAGCACCACCTGGATCAGCATCAGGTCGGTGCTGAGCAGGCCGGCGAGCCGACCGGCGGAGGTGAGCCCGGTGGGCACCCCCGACAGCAGCTCCTGCACCCCCCGGTTGGTCGTCCACAGCGCGGTGACGGCGAGCAGGCTGAGGAAGGCGGCGCTGCCGGCCGCGTCGGCCCACCAGCCGGGGGCCACGGGAAGGGCACGCGGGGCGGGCCGTCGCCCGGCGGCGACGGCGGTCATCCGACGGTCCTGTCGGTACGGCTCTCGGTCATGCCCCTCACCCTCCGGCGGGGACCTCTGCGGCGCCTGTTGCGAAGCTGTGACCGTGCTGAGAATCCCGTCGGAGGGCTGGCGAGGCGGGTCGGTGGCCCGGTGACCAGGGCGGTGCGGCTCCTGTGGAGCTGCCCCGCCCACGCTACCGGCCGCCCGGGGGCCGGGCCCGGACGCGGGGTGGGAGCGACAGCAGGGACGGGGCAGCTCCACAGCGGCGGCGGAGACACTCGCCTGCCGGGCCGGACCCGGACGAACCGGCGTCACGCCGGGGTGCCGCCGGGTCAGCGCGGGGCGGCCACCGGCGCGGGCGCGGTGTCGGGCGCGGTCGGCGCGGCCGTACCGGGGGTGGCCACCCGGGCCGTCTCGGCCAGCGCCACGCCGAGCAGCACCAGCGCCCCGCCGCCGAGCTGGGCCGGGTTGAGCGCCTCCCCGTCGCCGATGACCAGCCAGGCGACCGCCGCGGCGAGCACCGGCTCCACCATGCCGACGATCCCGACGCTGGTCGCCGGGAGGTGCCGCATCGCGGCCGCCACCAGCAGGTACGGCACGATCGAGCCGAGCACCACCACGTACGCGCAGAGCAGGGCGACGGGCACGCCCCGGTCGGTGTCGGCGGCCAGCGGCTCCCAGCCGCCGACGCCGGCGGTGACCGCCCGGGTGAGCAGACCGGCGACGGCGGACGCGCCGAACGCCCAGGTGCACAGCGACAGGGTGTCCCGCCCCGCGACGCCCCGCGCGCCGAGCACGTAGTAGACGGCCAGGAAGACCGCCGCGCCGAGGCCCGCGAGCATGCCGAGGCCGTCGAGCTTGAGCTCTCCCCACACCTCGGCCACGCAGCCCAGCCCGGCCAGGCTCAGCGCCAGGCCCGCCCAGAGCCGGGGGCGCACCCGGTGCCGCTGGCCGAACCGCGCCCAGAGGGCGACCAGCAGCGGGGCGGAGTACTCGAACAGCAGGCCGATCCCGACCGGCAGCCGGGAGATGGCCACGAAGTAGAGCATCGGCACCAGGAAGAAGCCGGTCAGGCCGTACGCGACCAGCAGCGGCAGCTGCCGGGGGGTGACCCGCAGCCGGCGGACGCCCGGGCGCAGCACCAGGCTCAGCAGGAGCAGGCCGGCGACGGCGCCGAGCGCGCGCAGCAGGGTCAGCTGCTGGGCGTTCAGGCCGGCCCGGAGCACCAGCTTGGAGACCGTGCCGTTGACGGCGAAGAGGACCCCCGAGCCGAGCACCATGGCGACACCGAGGGCGGGGCGGGGGGTCGTCACGAGCAGAGATTAGTGCCGCCGTCGTCAGGGGCGCCGGGCGGGGCGCTCGTTACCCGCCGGTGTCGCCGCACCACGCCGTACGCCACACGTTGCGTTTTCGTCGGTGGGAGGGTGTACTGTCAGGGACGTTAGAACGGATGTTCGATTCTCTCGAACGCCCGTTCCAACCAACCCGGGCCGGTGTTTCGCGGCTCCGGTCCCGGGTGGTGCGGCTCCGCGGGCCGCACCTGGGTGCCGGGCAGTCGCGAGCCCGGTCCCGTCAGGCAGGAGCGTCGCCCGCCGCCCACGACCCCCGGGCGGCGGGCGACGAACCCGCCGGTACGCCGGCCGGGTGTGGTGTGGGGAAGCGTCCACACCCGGCCGGCCCCACCCGGTGCGCCTTCCTCCGCACCACCCGACCGGCCTGCGCCGGCGACACCCCACGGCTCGGCCCCGCCGGCCGAGCCGCACCGGTCGCCGCGCCCGGCCCCCGGCCACGTGGAGGAGACAGCCCCATGCCGACCAACCCGGCCCAGGCACCGACGGTGCCGGCGCACGTGCTGCCGCACCGCACCCCGGCCCAGCTCCTCACGGTGGCCCGTCGCGGGCTGGTCGAGGCCGCCCAGACCCGCCCCGACGGCCTGCGCTACGCCGCCGCCCACCTGGCCGCGCTCCGCGCCGCCGCCGCCCTGCTCGCCGCCCGCGCGCGCCCCGCCCCGGCCCGGCGCAACCGGGTCACCAGCGCCTGGGTCCTGCTCCGCGCCGTGGCCCCCGAGTTCGACGAGTGGGCGGCGTTCTTCGCGGCCGCCGCCGGCAAGCGCGCCGCGGCCGAGGCCGGCATCCCCCGGGTGGTCACCGCCCGCGAGGCCGACGACCTGCTCCGGGCCGCCGAGCAGTTCGTGACGGTGGTGGAGACCACCCTCGGGCTGGCCCACCAGCCGACGCTCGACGGCCGCGCCGCCTGAGCCCCTGCGGCGCCACGAACGGGCCCGCGCCGGCCGCCCCGGCGACGCGTCCCGTCCCGTACGCACTGCACGCACTGCACGCACGATCCCAGCACGACACGAGGCGCGACGGGGGGTAGGTCCGATGGCGGGCCGCATGGTGGTCGGTTCCGCCGCGTTGGCCGGTCTGGTGCGCCCGGCCAGCGCACCGGACCCGGCCGGCGGTCACCGGGTGCTGCCGGTCGCCCCCGAGCTGACCGGCCTGCTGCCCAACCGGGGGCTGCGCCGGGGCAGCACGATCGCCGTCGCCACCGGCCAGCCCCGGCGCAGCGGCGGCACCTCCCTGGTGCTGGCGCTGCTCGCGGAGGCGTCCCGGGCCGGCTCGTGGTGCGCCGTGGTGGGGGTGCCCACCTTCGGCGCGGGCGCGGCCGCCGAGGCCGGGATCGCCCTGGACCGGCTCGCCCTGGTGCCGCAGCCCGGGCCGGACTGGCCCACCGTCGTCGCCGCGCTGATCGACGGGGTGGACGTGGTGGTCGCCGCCGTGCCGGCCACGGTCTCCGCCTCGGTCGCCAACCGGCTGGCCGCCCGCGCCCGCCAGCGCGGGAGCGTGCTCGTCCCGTATGGCCGCTGGGACGGCGCGGACGTCACGTTGCAGGTGATCAAGGGCGTCTGGGAGGGGCTGGGGCAGGGCCGGGGCCGGTTGCGGCGCCGCGAGGTCACCGTCTCCGCCCGGGGCCGGGGCGCGGCCGCCCGTCCCAAGGAGATCAAGGTCTGGCTCCCCGGCGACGGGCTCACCCGGGTCATTCCCCGCCCGGCCGCCGTCCCCGTCGCCTCCGTCACCGGCCGTGCCGCCGCCGGCCGGCTCCGGCCGGTGCCCCCGGCCGGCCGGCCCGCCCTCGCCGCCGTGCCCCGCCGCGGCGGGCTCGCCCTGCCGGGGCCGGTGTGACCGGCACGGGAGGGGCCTGCCCGGGCCGGCGCGCTCGCCCCGGCCGGTCCGGCCCGATCGGCGGGCTCGCCCGGGTCGGTCCCGCGTGACCGGGGCGCCGGTGCGCACGCTGCTGCTCTGGTGCCCGGACTGGCCGGTGCTCGCCGCCGAGATCGTCGAGGGGGTGCCCGCCACCGGTCCGGTGGCCGTGCTGCACGCCAACCGGGTGGTCGCCTGCTCCGAGCGGGCCCGCGCCGAGGGGGTCCGCCGGGGCCTGCGCAAGCGGGAGGCGCAGGGGCGCTGCCCGCGGCTGACCGTCGTCGACCACGATCCGGGGCGGGACGCCCGGGCGTTCGAGCCGGTGGTCGCCGCCGTCGAGGAACTGGCCGCCGGGGTCGAGGTGGTCCGCCCCGGCGCCTGCGCGCTGGCCGCCCGGGGCCCGAGCCGCTACTTCGGCGGGGAGGAGGCCGCCGCCGAGCGGATCATCGAGCACGTCGCCCAGAACTGCGCGGTGGAGAGCCAGGTCGGCATCGCCGACGGGGTGTTCGCCGCCGGCCTGGCCGCCCGCGCGGGACGGGTGGTGCCCCCCGGCGGCACGCCGGCGTTCCTGACGGCCCTGCCGGTGGAGGCGCTGGGCCGCCCGGCCCTGACCGACCTGCTGCGCCGGCTCGGCGTACGCACCCTGGGGGACTTCGCCGCGCTGCCGGCCGGGGACGTACTGGCCCGGTTCGGCTTCGACGGGGCACTGGCCCACCGGCTCGCCGCCGGCCGGGACCACCGGGCGCTGGCCGTCCGTCGGCCCCCGGCCGACCTGGCGGTGACCGCCGAGCACGACGAGCCGATCGACCGGGTCGACGCCGCCGCGTTCGCCGCCCGCGCGCTGGCCGAACGGCTGCACGAGCGGCTGGCCGCGCACGGGCTGGCCTGCACCCGGCTCGGCATCGAGGCGGTCACCGCGCACGGCCAGGAGCTGCACCGGGTCTGGCGGCACGACGGGCTGCTCACCGCCGCGGCCATCGCCGACCGGGTGCGCTGGCAGTTGGACGGCTGGCTCTCCGGCGGCACCGGCCGCTCCGGCGCCCGCCCGGCCCGCCCGACGTCCGGGATCATCCGGCTGCGGCTCGTACCCGACGGGGTGCTCGCCCGGGCCGGCCTGCAACCCGGGCTGTGGGGGGAGACGGGCGAGGAGCGGGAGCGGGCGCACCGGGCGTTGAGCCGGGTCCAGGGCATCCTCGGCCCCGAGGCGGTGGTCACCGCGGTACTCGGCGGCGGGCGGTCCCCGGCCGACCAGGTGCGGCTGGTGCCCTGGGGCGACGAGCGGCTGCCGGCGCGCCCCGGCGAGCCATCCCTGCCGGCGCGCCCCGGCGAGCCATCCCTGCCGGCGCGCCCCGGCGAGCCATCCCTGCCGGCGCGCCCCGGCGAGCCATCTCTGCCGGCCGGCCCGGCGGGCGGGCCGGCGCGGTCGGGCCGGGCGGCGCCGACGCCACCGTGGCCGGGGCGGCTCCCGCCGCCCGCCCCTGCCGTGGTGCTACCCAGCCCGCTCGCCGCGGCCGTGCACGACGCCGCCGGCGAGCCGGTCGTGGTCAGCGCGCGGCTCCAGGTGAGCGCCCCACCCGTCCGGCTGGCCGTCGGTACGGCCCGACCCGTGGAGATCGTCGGCTGGGCCGGCCCGTGGCCGGTCGACGAACGCTGGTGGGCGCCGGCCGAGGCGCGCCGTCGGGCGCGGTTCCAGGTCTGCCTCGCCGACGGCACCGCCCTGCTGCTGGCGGCCGAGGCCGGCCGGTGGCTGGTGGAGGCCATCTATGACTGAGCACGCACCCTGCGATCTTGGTGCGTTTCGGCCCCTCCGAGGGCCGAAATCCACCAAGATCGCCAGGAATGCGGGACCGGGCGACCCGGGGACCGGGTTCCGGTGAGCTTCCACAATCCGAAGCTGCCGTGGGGGGAGCTGGAACGGGTGCTCTCCGGGCGGGCCGACGGCCGCCCCGGCTCGACCGGGGACGGCGGGGACGGCTTCGGCGGCGGGCGGCACCTGTACGTGGTGGACCCGCTCGCCGTCGACGGCGACGGGGGCGACGCCCCGGCCTGGGCGCACCGGCGGGAGCCGTACCGGCCGCCCGAGCTGTCCCGCCCCGACGACGCGGTGCCCTACGCGGAACTGCACGCGCACAGCAACTTCAGCTTCCTCGACGGGGCCAGCCACCCGGAGGAGCTGGCCGAGGAGGCCGCCCGCCTGGGGCTCACCGCGCTCGCCGTCACCGACCACGACGGTTTCTACGGCGTGGTGCGCTTCGCCGAGGCGGCCCGCGGGCTGGGGCTGCCCACCGTGGTCGGCGCGGAGCTGTCGCTGGGCCTGCCCGGGCCGGGATCCCCGGGGAGAGGCGGAGCGTCCCCCCGCAGCGGCACCGGCGAGCCCGACCCGCGCGGCGCCCACCTGCTCGCCCTGGCCCACGGCCCCGAGGGGTACGCCCGGCTGGCCCGGACCATCGCCCGCGCCCAGCTGCGCGGCGGCGGGAAGGGCCGCCCGGACTACGGCGGGCTGGAGGAGGTCGCGGAGGAACTGCGCGACCACGTGCTGATCCTCACCGGCTGCCGCAAGGGCCACGTGCCGGCCGCGCTGCTCACCGAGGGGGTGGACGCGGCGGCCCGGGAGCTGGACCGGCTGACCGCCCTGTTCGGCGCCGAGACGGTGGCGGTGGAGCTGACCGACCACGGGCACCCGGTCGACGCCGACCGCAACGACGCCCTCGCCGAGCTGGCCGCCGCCGCCGGGCTGCCCACGGTGGCCACCAACAACGTGCACTACGCCACCCCGGGCCGGCGCCGGCTGGCCACCACGCTGGCCGCGGTCCGGGCCCGGCGCAGCCTCGACGAGATCGACGGCTGGCTGCCCGCCGCCGCCACCGCCCACCTGCGCGGCGGCGCGGAGATGGCCGCCCGCTTCGCCGCGTACCCGGGAGCGGTGGCCCGGGCCGCCGAGTTCGGCGCGGAGCTGGCGTTCGACCTGCAACTGGTGGCGCCGAAGCTGCCGGCGTACCCGGTGCCGCCGGGGCACACCGAGGTGAGCTGGCTGCGCGAGCTCACCATGGACGGCGCCCGGGAGCGCTACGGGCCGCGCGAGGCGCACCCGGAGGCGTACGCGCAGCTCGACCACGAGCTGCGGATGATCGAGGAGCTGGGCTTCCCCGGCTACTTCCTGGTGGTGTACGACATCGTCGCGTTCTGCCGGCGGCAGGACATCTACTGCCAGGGGCGGGGCTCGGCGGCGAACTCTGCGGTCTGCTACGCGCTGCGGATCACCAACGTGGACGCCGTCCGGCACCGGCTGCTGTTCGAGCGCTTCCTCGCCCCCGAACGCGACGGCCCGCCGGACATCGACGTCGACATCGAGTCCGACCGCCGGGAGGAGGTCATCCAGCACGTCTACGCCCGGTACGGCCGGGAGCACACCGCCCAGGTCGCCAACGTCATCTCGTACCGGCCCCGGTCGGCGGTGCGGGACGTGGCCCGGGCGTTCGGCTTCTCGCCGGGGCAGCAGGACGCCTGGAGCAAGCAGATCGACCGCTGGGGCGCGGTCGCGGCCGTGGACGTCGAGGACATCCCCGAGGAAGTCATCGCGTACGCCAACGAGCTGGCTGGTGGCTCGGGGAGGTGGGCGGGCTTCCCCCGGCACCTGGGCATCCACTCCGGCGGCATGGTGATCTGCGACCGCCCGGTGATCGAGGTCTGCCCGGTGGAGTGGGGGCGGATGCCCGGGCGCAGCGTGCTCCAGTGGGACAAGGACGACTGCGCCGCCGTCGGCCTGGTCAAGTTCGACCTGCTCGGCCTCGGCATGCTCTCCGCCCTGCACTACGGCTACGACATGATCGGCATGAGCCTGGACCTGGGCGACATGGGCCTGGACGACCCCGAGGTCTACGACATGCTCTGCCGGGCCGACTCGGTCGGGGTGTTCCAGGCGGAGAGCCGCGCCCAGATGGCCACCCTGCCCCGGCTCAAGCCCGACTGCTTCTACGACCTGGTGGTCGAGGTGGCGCTGATCCGGCCCGGCCCGATCCAGGGCGGCTCGGTGCACCCGTACATCCGGCGCAAGAGCGGCCAGGAGGAGGTGACCTTCCCGCACCCGTTGATGCGCAACGCGCTGGAGAAGACCCTCGGCGTGCCGCTGTTCCAGGAGCAGCTGATGCAGCTCGCCATCGACCTGGCCGGCTTCGACGCGGCCGGCGCCGACCAGCTGCGCCGGGCGATGGGGTCGAAGCGGTCGGCGGAGCGGATGGCGCAGATCGCCGACCGGCTCTACGCCGGGATGGCCGAGCGGGGCATCACCGGCGAGCTGGCCGACGACGTCTACCGCAAGCTCTCCGCGTTCGCCAGCTACGGCTTCCCGGAGAGCCACGCGATGAGCTTCGCGTACCTGGTGTACGCCAGCTCCTGGCTCAAGCGCTACCACCCGGGCCCGTTCCTGGCGGCCCTGCTCAACGCCCAGCCGATGGGCTTCTACTCGCCGCAGACCCTGGTCGACGACGCCCGTCGGCACGGCGTCGAGGTGCGCCGGCCGGACGTCAACGCCAGCGGCGCCAGGGCGGTGCTGGAGTCGACCCCGGCCACCCGGTGGGGCAGCGAGCCGGGCGAGCCGCCGCACGCCTGGGGGCTGGGCGGTCCGGCGGTCCGGCTCGGGCTGGGCGGCGTGCGTACCCTCGGCGAGGGCATGGCCGAGCGGATCGAGGCCGAGCGGGCGGCGCACGGGCCGTACCGGGACATGCCGGACCTGGCCCGGCGGGTCGGCCTCACCGCCGCGCAGCTGGAGGCGCTGGCCACCGCGGACGCCTTCGCCTGCTTCGGGCTGACCCGGCGGCAGGCCCTCTGGGCCGCCGGGGCGGCGGCCCAGGACCGGCCGGACCGGCTGCCCGGGACGGTGACCGGCGCGACCGCGCCGATGCTGCCCGGCATGGAGGCGGTGGACCGCCTCGTCGCCGACGTCTGGGCCACCGGCCTGTCCCCGGAGAGCCACCCGGTGCGGTTCCTCCGCGACCGGCTCGACGCGCTCGGGGCGGTGCCGATCGCCCGGCTCGGCGCGGTGGAGCCGGGTCGGCGGATCCGGGTCGGCGGGCTCGTCACCCACCGGCAGCGGCCGGGCACCGCCGGTGGCGTCACCTTCCTCAACCTGGAGGACGAGACCGGCATGCTCAACGTCACCTGTTCGCCGGGGCTGTGGCAGCGGTACCGGCGGGTGGCCCGGACCAGCGCCGCCCTGGTGGTCCGGGGGCGGCTGGAGCGGCACGAGGGGGTGGTCAACCTCGCCGCCGACCGGCTGGACGCCATCGAGCCGCCGGTCAGCCCGCCCTCCCGCGACTTCCGGTGATCATCGTCACTGCTGGTCGGCGGGGGTGCGCGGGAAAATGAAGGGGGGTGGGCAGAGCGGCCCGCCCGTGGCAAGGGGGAATGAACCAGTGACGGGGAACAACGCGTACACCGGTGCGGTGGCGAACGCCCGACGCACCCGGCTCGGCATGGACTGGGTGGCGGCGCACCCGGAGGCCCGGGAGTATCCGGTGACCGACGGGCCGGTGGCCAACAGCCACCGGTCCCGCGCCGAGGAGGACCCCGCGGGCGGCGGGGAGTCCTGACCCGCGCCGGCGGGTCCGGCTTCCTTCCGGTCACCGGACCCGCCGGCCGACTGGACCGGGTGACTAGGCTCGACGGGGTGGAGCAGACCCGAGGCCGGCTCGCCGGCCCGCCGTTGACCCCCCGCACCGCCGTCATCTGGTCGGTGCTGCGGACCGAGCTGGAGCGCCGCGACGGCGACGAGCTGACCGTGCTCGACGTCGGCGGCGGCACCGGCGGCTTCGCCGTCCCCCTCGCCCAGGCCGGCCACCGGGTCACCGTGGTCGACGCCAGCCCCGACGCGCTCGCCGCGCTGACCCGCCGGGCCGCCGAGGCGGGCGTCGCCGACCGGGTACGCGCGCTGCAGGGCGACGGGGACGCGCTCGCCGGGCTGGTCGAGCCGGCCGGCGTCGACCTGGTGCTCTGCCACTCCGTGCTGGAGGTGGTGGACGACCCCGCGCCGGTGGTGGCCGCCCTGGCCGCGGCGCTGCGCCCGGGCGGCGCGGCGAGCATCCTGGTCGCCGGGCAGGCCGCCGCCGTGCTCGCCCGGGCGGTGAACGGCCACCTCGACCAGGCGGTCGCCCTGGCCGCCGACCCGGCCGGCGCCGCCGGTCCCCGGGACACCCTGCGCCGGCGGTACGACGCCGGCCGCGCGGCGGCCCTGCTCACCGCCGCCGGCCTGGTGGTGGAGGAGACCCACGGGGTACGCGTGCTCGCCGACCTGCTTCCCGCCGCCGTCGCGGACGGCCAGCCGGCTGCGCTGGTCGAGCTGGAACTGGCCCTGGCCGCCCGGCCGCCGTACCGGGACCTCGCCGCCCAGCTGCACCTGTTCGCCCGCCGGCCGGCATGACCGGTCCCGTCCCGCCCCCGGCCGGCCCGGGCGAGCCCCCGGGGCCGTTGACGCCGGTCGCGCCGCGCTACGGCGGCGGGAGCCTGGCCGACGTGCTGCCCAGCGCCCTGGCGGTGCTCGGGGTGCCCGGTGCCGCCGACCTGCTCGGGCTGGCCCCCGCGCTGGCCGGGGTACGGCGGATCGCCGTGCTGCTCGTCGACGGGCTCGGCTGGTACCAGATCCCCACCGCCGCCCCGTACGCCCCCACGCTGGCCGGGCTGGCCGCGGCCGTCGGCCGCCCGCTGACCTCCGGGTTCCCGTCCACCACGCCGACCAGCCTGGTCACCCTCGGCACCGGCGCGGCGCCCGGCGCGCACGGGGTGCTGGGCTTCAAGGTGCGGGTGCCCGGCACCGACCGGGTGCTCGCCCACATCCAGTGGGCCGGCGACCCCGACCCGCTGCGCTGGCAGCCCGTCCCCACCCAGCTGGAGCGGGCCCGGGCCGCCGGGGTCGCGGTGACCGTGGTGAGCCGCCCCGAGTACGGCGGCAGCGGGTTGACCCTGGCCGCCAACCGGGGCGGCGACTACCGGGGCGCCGCCGACGCCGACGCGCTGGCCGCCACGATGCTCGCGGCGCTCGCCGCCGGCGACGGGCCGACCCTGGTCTCCGGCTACCACCCCGACCTCGACCGGCACGGCCACCTCAGCGGCGTCGACTCCGACCCGTGGCGGCTCGCCGCGGCCGTGGTGGACGGGCTGCTCGCCCGGCTGGTCGACGGGCTGCCCCCGGACGCCGCGCTGCTGGTCACCGCCGACCACGGCCAGCTCGACGTGCCGCAGGCGGACCGGCTCGACTTCGACGCCGACCCCCGGCTGCGGGCCGGGGTGCGGGTGCTCGCCGGCGAGCCGCGGGTCCGCTACCTGCACGTCGCGCCCGGCGCCGCCGACGACGTGGTGGCCGCCTGGTCGGCGGTGCTCGGCGACGCCGCCCGGGTGCTGCACCGGGACGAGGCGGTGGCCACCGGCTGGTTCGGCCCGGTGCCGGAGGAGCACCTGTGCCGGGTCGGCGACGTGGTGGTCGTCTGCCGGGGCACGTCCGCCGTGGTCGCCACCCGCTCCGAGAAGCCGATCGAGTCGCGGCTGGTCGCGTACCACGGGGCCGACACCGCCGCCGAGATGACCGTCCCCCTGCTGGTCGTGCGCGGCTGACCCCGCCACCCCGAGCGGCCCGGCGCCCGGCGGGAGTGTCGGACCGGCCGACTAACCTGCGGGAATGGGCCGCAGTCAGTCGTTGCCGCGCGGTGGCGACCCGCGCTTCGGGCCGGACGCCGACGACAGCGGCTCGCCGATCCTGCACGTGGACATGGACGCCTTCTACGCCTCGGTCGAGGTGCGCCGCCGCCCCGAGCTGCGCGGCCGGGCAGTCGTGGTCGGCGGGGTCGGCCCGCGCGGCGTGGTCAGCTCCGCCAGCTACGAGGCCCGACGGTACGGCGTGCGCAGCGCCATGCCGACCGCGCGGGCCCGGGCGCTCTGCCCGCACGCGGTCTTCCTGCCGACCGACCCCGCGGAGTATTCGGCCGCCTCCCGGGCGGTGATGCGGATCTTCCGGGACGTCACCCCGCTGGTCGAGCCGCTCTCGCTCGACGAGGCGTTCCTCGACGTGTCCGGCGCCCGCCGGCTGTTCGGCTCCCCGGCCGAGATCGCGCGGCGCATCCGCGCCCGGGTCGCGCGGGAGCAGGGGCTGACTTGCTCGGTCGGGGTCGCGCCGAGCAAGTTCGTGGCCAAGCTCGGGTCCACCCGGGCCAAGCCCGACGGGCTGCTCGTGGTGCCCGCCGACCGCGTCCTCGACTTCCTGCACCCGCTGCCGGTCGCCGCGCTGTGGGGGGTGGGGGACCGGTCCGCCGAGACGCTGCGCCGCCTCGGCCTGGCGACCGTCGGCGACGTGGCCGAGGCGCCGTTCGGCATGCTCCGCAAGGCGCTCGGGGAGGCCGCCGCCACGCACCTGCACGCGCTGGCCCGGGGGGTGGATCCGCGCCGGGTCACCCCGGAGCACGCGGAGAAGTCGATCGGCGCCGAGGTGACGTTCGACGTCGACGTCGCCGACCCGATGGAGATCCGCCGGGCCCTGCTCGCCCTCGCCGAGAAGGTCGGCGTCCGGCTGCGCCGGGCCGGCCAGGTGGGGCGGACGGTGTCGATCAAGGTGCGCATGGCCGACTTCCGCACCGTCAGCCGCTCCCGCACCCTCGGCGTCCCCACCGACACGGCGCGGGAGATGTTCGACACGGCGTGGGCCCTCTACACCGCGCTGGATCCGGGCGAGCGGATCCGCCTGGTCGGAGTGCGGATGGAGGGGCTGGCCCCGACGGGGGAGACCCCGCAGCAGCTCACGCTGGGCGCTCCCGAGCGCGGCTGGCGGGAGGCGGAGGCCGCCGTGGACGCCGCCGCGGCCCGATTCGGGCGATCCATCATAGGTCCCGCGAGCCTGCTCGGCCGTCGGGATGGGCAGCGAGACGAAAATCCGCCCCGCCCGTAGGTCGTCCCGCTTTCCGACGCGCGACCCCCCTCGTAGACTTGACGGTAAGCAGCCGGTTGGCTGTCACGGTCTGTCGGTCCGTCCGGGCCGACCAAGCGTGACCGGGGAGGAGTGCCGTGCCGCTCTCGGAGCACGAGCAGCGGCTGTTCGAGCAGATCGAGCGGTCGCTTGCCGAGGACCCCAAATTCGCCTCGGCCGTGCGCGCCAGCGATCCGCGTTTCCACGCGCGGCGTCGCCTGCTCGTCGCTGCCGGCGCGATCATCGTTGGGCTGGCCCTGCTGGTCTACGGTGCGGTGATCAAGACGCCACCGCTGGCGGTGGCGGGTTTCGTGGTCATGCTGGGTTCGGCGGCGTACGCGGTGCAGTCGCACCGCCGGGCGCAGTCACCCGACCTGCACGTCGTCGGCGGGACGACCAGTCGGCGTCCCCGCGGGCGGTCGGGCCGCAGGTCGTCGTTCCTCGATCGCATGGAGGAGCGGTGGCGGCAGCGCCCGGAGGGGCACCGCTGACCCGGTCCCGCCGGCTGATCCCGGTCCCGCCGGCTGATCTCCGGCCCGCCGGCTGATCCCGGTCCCGCCGCCTGGCGGGACCGCGTCGGTCCCGGCCCGTCCGACGGCGGGCCGCTCGTCATGCCCCGGTGCCCCGCTTGCCCCGCTGTCCGGCGCCCGCTTGCCGCGCTGTCCGGCGCCCGCTTGCCGCGCTGTCCGGCGCCCGCTTGCCGGGCCATCCGGCGCTCACCGCCCTCCCGCCGGTCGCCGTCGAAGCGGCGGTGTCCGCAGGCACCGGATCTCGCCGTGTCGGCGGCGTGGGGGTGTCCGCAGGCCGTGGACACCGCTGTGTCGGCGGCGTGGGGGTGTCCGCAGGCCGTGGATACCGCCGTGTCGCCGGCATGGGGCTTGAGGTGGCGGGTGGGCGACCCAGCACCCTGGTTCGCCCACCCGCGCGACCGGATCAGCGGCCGGTGCGGGCGGCCAGCAGCCGGCGCGGGTCCCAGCGCAGCAGCCGGTACCGCACGTCGCTGGTGCGGGCCACCACCCGCGACGACGTGTCGGTGACCGCCGCGCGCCAGCGCAGCAGCACCGACGGCGGCAGCACGGCCGCCAGCACCCGGGTCCGCCGGCCAGCCCGCGTGGCGAGCGCGGCGCGCACGTCGCGCAGAGCCGGGTGCAGCCGCTCCCCGGTGAGCGGGGCGCGGGCGTAGCGGGCCCGCTCCTCGGCCCGGCCGAGCAGCCTGACCGCAGCGACGGCGGCGGCGTCCTCGGTGAGCGCGTCGGCGACCAGGCGCTCCGCGGTCGCCCTCGGCGTCTCCGTCCGGTCCACCCGGACCCGGTAGTCCACCAGCGTGTCGAGCAACTCGTCCCAGGCGGCGTGCGCGTCCGCCCGCGCCCGGTCGGCGCCCGGCCCGACGACCACCGCCCGCCCCGGAGCGGCCGGGCCGGCGTCGCCGTCCACGATGGCCGGCGCGGTGGGGGCCACCCGGGAGCCGCGCCGGCGCCGCAGGGCGGCCCGCCGCAGGGCCGGCACGGCCAGCAGGAGCAGCAGCGCCAGCACCCCCGCGCTCCACCACGGCCAGGTCGGGGCCTGTCGGGTCGGGGTGTCACCCCCGAGGGCCAGGCCCTGGTCGGTCTCCCGGTCGGCGACGTCCGGCCCCTCCGGTCCGGCGGACGGGTCGGCCTCGCCCGCCGTGGCCGGGTTGCCCGGCTCGGGGGCGGACGGCTCGGGCGCGTCCGTGTCCGGGGCCCAGGCCGACCGGGTCGAGCCCTGCACCCCGTACGCCGGGGTGGCGTCGAAGGGCACCCAGCCCATCCCGTCGAAGTAGACCTCCGTCCAGGCGTGCAGGTTCCGGTTGGTCAGCACGTACGTGCCGTCCGTCGGGCCGCTGCCGTTGCTGAAGCCGAACGCCACCCGGGCCGGGATGCCGGCGGCCCGGACCAGCCAGGCCATCGCGGCGGCGTACTGCTGGCAGAAGCCGGCCTTGTTGGTGAGGAAGTCGACGATGTCCTGGCCGCTCGTGCCGCCCTTGGTGGTCAGGCTGTAGGTGAAGCCGTTGTCCGCGGAGAAGTGGTCGTAGATGGCACGCACCTTGTCGTAGTCGGTGCGCCTGCCGCGGACGAGGTCGGCGACCAGGGTGTCCACCTCGGCCACCCGCGGGGTGTCCGTCTGCTGGACCCGCAGCGGGTGGTCCGACGGCAGCGACCGGGCCGTGCGCAGCGCGCCCGGGGTGTACGTCGACCGGACGTAGTCGAACGAGTAGCGCGCGCTGCGGGAACTCTCCCGATTGGAGAACACCACCTGCAGGTTCCGGTCGTAGAGCCAGTTGCCGTCGAGGCCCTCGGTGCGGATCGGCTCGGCGTACACCGGCAGCAGCCGCATGGTGAGGTTCTTCGTGACCTCCACGGTGGCCCGGTACTGCCGCTGCTCGACGCCCGGCAGGGGCCTGGCTTGGGGCAGGCCCCGGGACACCGGCTGGCCGGTCGGGTTGCGCACCCGGAAGCCGTCCGAGCGCAGCTCGTCCGCGACGCCGAAGCGCAGGTAGAACGGGGCCTGCTCCGTGGTGGTGACCTTCACGAAGTCGGTCACCTCGGACTGGGTGAGCTGACCGCTCAGCGCGGCGAACAGGTCGATCCGCCCCGTGCTGCCGCCCTGGCCGGGGCGGCCGTTGCCGTTGCCCGTCCCGCCGCCGAGCGCGTCGAGCATGCCGCCGGTCATCCCGGGTACGGCCAGCGGCAGGGCCACGGCCAGCGCCACCCCGACCACGGCCAGCCGGCGGCCGGCGGCGGCCAGCGGGGACGACTCCCACACGTCGACGTCCCGGCCGTCGCCGGTGAACCGGCGGCCGAACCGACGCACCCGGTCGACGTTGTCGGTGACCAGCAGCCAGAGGTAGCCGCTGGCGCCGACCACGAACGGCACGGCGGGGACGCTGTCGACGTAGACCGCGACCGGCACCGAGTAGATGGCGAGCATCGGCAGCCCGGCCAGCGCCGGGCGGCGCAGCCCGACGGCGAGGACGTCGACCACGATCGCCACCCCGGCGACGCCGAGCACGGCGACGAACAGCAGCGGGTCGGTGTCGTCGACCTTGACGGTCTGCGTGCGCATGTCCTGCACGGACGCGCTGAGCAGCTCGCCGAAGTGGGTGAACGTGCTCGGGCTGGGCAGGAACGGCACGAGCTCGGTGCCGCCCGGGAAGAGCCAGGTCAGGGCGAGCAGCAGCCCGCCGACCATGCCCAGCGCCTGCCCCCACAGCGGCGCGCGGACCAGCCGGGTCAGCGCGGCCACCCCGGCCACCACCGCGACCGCGATGGCGGCCTGCACGAGCCAGGTCCAGCGCTCGAAGATGGCCGACAGCGGGGCCGCGGCCAACAGGGTCGCGGCCGCGGCCACGAACCCGAGGTTGCGTGTCGCGGTCACGGGACCACCCTTCCGGTCACGTCACGGCGCCCGCGGCGGCTCGTTCCACGCCGCCCGCCAAGGCTCGTTCCACGGTGCCCGCCGCGGCTCGTCTCACGGTGCCCGCCGCGGCCCGTTCCACGGTGCCCGCCAAGGCTCGTCTCACGCCGCCCGCCACGGCTCGTTCCACGCCGCCCGCCGCGGCTCGTCTCACGCCGCCCGCCACGGCTCATTTCACGCCGCCCGCGACGGTCTCGGCCAGCGCCGCCCGTACGGCGAACCCCTGCGAGCCCCGGCCGGCCTGCGGCCACAGCGCCGGCAGCCGGGCGCCGTGCTCCACGCCGATCACCCGCCAGCCGTTCTGCACCAGCGCGAGCGCGGCGGCGCCGTGCGCGTGCTCGGCCTCGGCGCGGGCCCGGGCCGGGAGGTTCAGCCAGGTGGAACTGTCCAGCAGGAAACCGACGCAGGTCGCGCCGTTGCCCCGCAGCCCGGCCAGCAGCTCCGCCTCGGCCGTGCTCAGGGTGCCGAACAGGCCGATGATCAGGCCGCCGTCGGCGCGCTGCCGGACCCGTTGGACCAGCGTGGTGATCTCGCCACGCTGGTCCAGCCGCACCTCGGCGAGGTGGTCGAGCAGCAGCCCGTCCCCGGCGCCCTCGGTCGCGTCGACGTCGGCGCCGTTCCCGGTGACCAGGCGCAGCTTGTACCCGGCCTGGCGCAGGTGCACGGCGATGCTCGCCGCCGCGCAGACCGCCCACTCGAAACTGGCGGTCGGGCCGTCGCCGCGGTGGCCGTACGCGCGGGTGTCCAGCACCACCGTGGCCCGGGCCTCCCAGGGCTGCTCCTCGCGGCGGACCATCAGCTCGCCGGTGCGCGCCGTGGACTTCCAGTGCACCCGGCGCAGGTCGTCGCCCATCCGGTACTCCCGGGTCGCCGCGTCGTCCTCGCCGTGCACCGCCACCGAACGGGCCCGGCTGTCGCCGCTGCCCGCGTACTCGCCGGGGAGCCGGACCGACGGCAGGGGGGTGACCTGCGGGATCACCGTGAGGTGGTCGACGCTCGGGAAGGCCCGGGTCAGCTCGCACAGCCCGAACGGGTCGGTCAGCCGGACCACCAGCGGCCCGACGTCGTACCGGCCGCGCACGTCGGCGCGCACCGTGTACGCCACCGAGCTGGCCTGGTGCGCGCCGAGCCGCTCCAGCACCACCCGGGGCCGGCTGCCCAGCGCGTACGGCAGCCGATCCTCCAGCAGCAGGGTGCCGGTGGGCAGCCGGGACAGGTTCTGCAACCGCAGCACCACCCGGGAGCTGGCCCCGACCGGAACCCGGTGCGGCTCCAGCGAGCGGGTGCAGGCCAGCTTGTACCGGCTGCGCCCGACGTACGCGGCGGCGAGCAGCGGCAGGACGGCGAGCAGCACGGCCACCCGCAGCAGGTCCTTCTCGCCGAGGATGGCGGCGGAGACGGCCGCGGCCACCGCCGCCGCCAGGAACGAGCGGCCGCGGGTGGTCAGGCCCCGGAGCCCGTCGCGCACGGTCATCGCCTCCGCGGCTCGTACGGGGCGCGGCCGTTGTCGTCGGGCCGGTTGTCGTACGGGGAGCGCTTGCGGTCGTGCGGCAGCGGCAGCCGGTGCACCAGGTCGGAGACGATCGCGTCGGTGGTGCGCCGGGCGAGCTGGGCGTCGGCGGTCGGGATGATCCGGTGGGCGAGCACCGGCACCGCGAGCACCTGGAGGTCGTCGGGCAGGACGTAGTCGCGTCCCTCCAGGGCGGCGACCGCCCGGGCGGTGCGCAGCAGTTGCAGGGTCGCCCGCGGGGACGCGCCCAACCGCAGGTCGGGGGCCTCGCGGGTGGCGGTGACCAGGTCGACGGCGTACTGCTTGACCGCGTCGGCGACGTGCACCTCGCGGACCGTGGCGATCAGCCGGCGGACCATGTCGGCGTCGGAGACCGGCTGCAGCTCCTGCAGCGGGTCGGCCGCGCCGTGCCCGTCCAACATGGCCAGTTCGGCCCCGGCGTCCGGGTAGCCCATCGCGATCCGGGCGGTGAACCGGTCGCGCTGCGCCTCCGGCAGCGGGTACGTCCCCTCCATCTCGATCGGGTTCTGGGTGGCGATCACCATGAACGGCGTCTGGAGCTGGTAGGTGACCCCGTCGACGGTGACCTGCCGCTCCTCCATGCACTCCAGCAGGGCGGACTGGGTCTTCGGCGACGCCCGGTTGATCTCGTCGCCGACCACCAGGTTGGCGAAGACCGCGCCGGGGCGGAACTCGAAGTCGTGCGTCTCCTGGTTGTAGACGCTGACGCCGGTGACGTCGCTGGGCAGCAGGTCGGGGGTGAACTGGATGCGGCGCACCGAACAGTCGATGGACCGGGCCAGTGCCTTGGCCAGCTTGGTCTTGCCGACCCCCGGGACGTCCTCGATGAGCAGGTGGCCCTCGGCGAGCAGGACGGCGAGAGCGAGGCGCACGGTCGCGGTCTTGCCCTCGATGACCTGCTCGATGTTGGCCACGATGGCCTCGCTGGCGGCGCGGAACTCGTCGTGCGGCAGCAGACCGCCCACCTCGTCCCAGGTCTGTTGTGTCACGGGCCTCCTCCTCGTCGCCGGAACGGCAGCTCTGTCTAGAGCACCTGGCCCCGTCCTTTGGTTCGCGACGGGAGAGCCTCGTCTGCCGCAGATTTCTCACTGGCCTCTCAGGCTAACCATGTTTGCCGGTGCCGCCGACCCGCGCAGGCAGTCGGTCGGTTACGCCCGGAATATCTGCCGGACGGGGGAGCCGGGCCGGGGCGGTACGGGGGAGAACGGCGGCCGGGCGTCCCACCTGGCGGTGGTGGGCGACGTGCCGTCGCGGCGGGCGGGGTACACTCCCGACATGGCTGGAGTCTTCCTGCTTCTTACCGGGCCGTGCTGATGCGCTGACGCGCGACAGCACGGCGGCCCCTCCTGCGCGAGGGGCTTTTTTGTGCCCTCCGGCGGGCGACGGCACGGCGCTGGCGTCCGGCGGCGGGCACCGCGTCCGCCGCGCCGGCGGCGGGCACCGCGTCCGCCGCGCCGGCGGCGGGCACCGCGTCCGCCGCGCCGGCGGCGGGCACCGCGTCCGCCGCGCCGGCGGCGGGCACCGCGTCCGCCGCGCCGGCGGCGACGACGCGGCGAGCGGATCCACTCCCCATACCGACATGACCGCGCCGAGCGAGGTCAGCATCCAGCCCGGCCGTGGCGTGGCCGGCGGCGACGAGCGAAGCGAGGAGACGCCATGAGTGAGGCAGCAACGGCGGGCGACATCCCCCCGTTCCGGTACACCGCGGCCCTGGCCGACGAGATCGAGAACCGCTGGCAGGACCACTGGGAACGGGAGGGGACATTCCACGCCCCCAACCCGACCGGCCCGCTGGCCGACCCGGCCCACCCGCGCGCGGGCGCGGAGAAGCTGTACGTGCTGGACATGTTCCCGTACCCGTCCGGGGCGGGCCTGCACGTCGGGCACCCGCTGGGGTACATCGGCACCGACTGTTTCGCCCGCTACCAGCGGATGGCCGGGCGCAACGTGCTGCACGCGATGGGCTTCGACGCGTTCGGGCTGCCCGCCGAGCAGTACGCGGTGCAGACCGGCACCCACCCGCGCACCACCACCGTGGCGAACATCGAGCGGTACAGGGCGCAGCTGCGCCGGCTGGGGCTGGCCCACGACGAGCGCCGCTCGGTGGCGACCATCGACACCGATTTCTACCGCTGGACCCAGTGGATCTTCCTGCAGATCTTCAACTCCTGGTACGACCGGGAGGCGAAGAAGGCCCGCCCGATCGCCGAGCTGATCGCCGAGTTCGAAGGCGGCAACCGCCCCACCCCGGACGGCCGCCCCTGGGCGGAGCTGTCCGTGGCCGAGCGGCGCGCGATCGTCGACGACCACCGGCTGGCGTACGTCTCGGAGGCCCCGGTCAACTGGTGCCCCGGGCTGGGCACCGTGCTGGCCAACGAGGAGGTCACCGCCGACGGCCGCTCCGACCGGGGCAACTTCCCGGTGTTCAAGCGGAACCTGAAGCAGTGGATGATGCGGATCACCGCGTACGGTGACCGGCTGCTGGAGGACCTGGACGCCCTGGACTGGCCCGAGCCGATCAAGCTGATGCAGCGCAACTGGATCGGCCGCTCCACCGGCGCGCACATCGATTTCCCCACCGACCGCGAGCCGATCCGGGTGTTCACCACCCGTCCGGACACCGTCTTCGGCGCCACGTACATGGTGCTGGCCCCCGAGCACGAGCTGGTCGACGCGCTGGTGCCGGCCGCCTGGCCCGAGGGCACGAAGGACGCCTGGACGGGCGGGCACGCCAGCCCGCGCGCGGCCGTCGAGGCGTACCGGAAGGCGGCGGCGGCCAAGACGGACATGGAGCGGCAGGCGGAGGCCCGGGAGAAGACCGGCGTCTTCGTCGGCGCGTACGCGACCAACCCCGTCACCGGCGGGCGCATCCCGATCTTCATCGCCGACTACGTCCTGGCCGGCTACGGCACCGGCGCGATCATGGCGGTGCCGGCGCAGGACGAGCGGGACTGGGACTTCGCCGAGGTCTTCGACCTGCCGATCGTGCGGACCGTGCAGCCGAGCGAGGGCTTCGCCGGCAAGGCGTACACCGGGGACGGCCCGGCGATCAACAGCGCCGCGCCGGAGCGGGGCGTGGACCTGAACGGCCTGGGGGTCGCCGACGCCAAGGCCCGGATCATCGAGTGGCTGGAGGCCAACGGGTACGGCTCCGGCGCGGTGACGTACCGGCTGCGGGACTGGCTGTTCAGCCGGCAGCGCTACTGGGGCGAGCCCTTCCCGATCGTGTACGACGAGTCCGGCGCGGCCATCGCGCTGCCGGAGGAGATGCTGCCGGTCGAGCTGCCCGAGGTGGACGACTTCTCCCCGCGCACGTTCGACCCGGACGACGCCGACACCGACCCGGAGACCCCGCTGTCGCGCCGGCGCGACTGGGTCGAGGTGGAGCTGGAGCTGGGCGACGGCCCGAAGCGGTACACCCGCGAGACGAACGTGATGCCGCAGTGGGCCGGCTCCTGCTGGTACGAGCTGCGCTACCTGGACCCGACCAACGCCGACCGGTTCGTCGACGCCGAGAACGAGCGGTACTGGATGGGCCCGCGCGGCGAGGGCGACTGCGGGGGCACCGACCTGTACGTCGGCGGCGCCGAGCACGCCGTGCTGCACCTGCTGTACGCCCGGTTCTGGCACAAGGTGCTGTACGACCTGGGCCACCTCTCGTCGTTCGAGCCGTTCCGCAAGCTGTTCAACCAGGGCATGATCCAGGCGTACGCGTACACCGACGCCCGGGGCTCCTACGTGCAGGCCGAGGAGGTCGTCGAGCAGGACGGCCGCTGGTTCCTGGGCGAGGAGGAGGTGCGCCGCGAGTACGGCAAGATGGGCAAGTCGCTGAAGAACGTGGTCACCCCCGACGACATGTGCGCCGCGTACGGCGCCGACACCTTCCGGGTGTACGAGATGTCGATGGGCCCGCTGGAGGTGTCCCGCCCGTGGGAGACCCGGGCGGTCGTCGGGTCGTACCGGTTCCTGCAGCGGGTCTGGCGGGCGGTCGTCGACGAGCAGACCGGCGAGCTGCGGGTCGGCGAGGACCCGGCCGACGAGGCGACCCGGCGGCTGCTGCACCGGGTGATCGACGGGGTCCGCTCCGACATGGAGGGGATGCGGTTCAACACCGCGATCGCCAAGCTGATCGAGCTGACCAACGCGCTGACCCGGCTGCCGGCCACCCCGCGCGAGGTGGCCGAGCCGCTGGTGCTGATGCTGGCCCCGTTCGCCCCGCACATCGCCGAGGAGCTGTGGCGGCGGCTGGGCCACGACGCCTCGCTGGCGTACGCGGACTTCCCGGCGGCCGACCCGGCGCTGCTGGTGGCGGAGACGGTGACGTACCCGGTGCAGGTCAACGGCAAGGTCCGGGGCCGCATCGAGGTGCCTGCGGACGCGTCCGAGGAGGCGGTGCGCGCGGCGGCCCTGGAGGCGGTCGCGGCCAGCCTGGCGGGCAAGGAGCCCCGCAAGGTCATCGTGGTCCAGGGCCGCATGGTCTCGATCGTGGCCTGACGCGGTTCCCGGCGGTGCGGGCCCCGCCCGCCCCGCCGGCGTCGGCTACCACTCCATCCGTGTCGACGGCCATGCTGCCCGTCGACAC